>NZ_JBLUPX010000013.1:0-135095 GCF_048068235.1 Pseudomonas sp. NY15364
CTTCGGCAACCTGAAGCAATGGATTTTGGGTAATGGTCGCTTCCTGCTCCGACAACTGCAGGGCGCTCGGACGGAAATGGCCCTGGCGGTCAACGCCTACAACCTGAAGCGCGCCATCAATGTGATGGGTGCCCGTCGGTTGATCGAGCTGTTGGGGTAAATCCCGCTTTCCATTTCCAAGCATCAAAAACACCAACGCCCCGAACCAGTCGGGGCGTTGGGTTTTTCTGGCGTCAGTGCGTTTTCACACGCTCTGCATTGCGGGGCTTTTTTATGCTTCCTCGCATAGTTTGGAGAACGTGCGGGTTGACGCACCGGACTGGCAAGTTTGTGTGAGCTTTCGATGACTTGGCACTATCCATTACCGCGTCTCCTGAACGTTTGGGTTGCGCCCCTTACCGGCGCCACACCTTTCTTGCTTGCCCAAGAAATGTGTGGCAAAGAAGGGCACCCCGACATCCGGGTTTCGCTGCGCGAAACTTCCCTCGCTCCGGCGCTGCTCCGGGGGCCGACTTACAAGGGCCATCCATGGCCCATTAAGCGGGGCCGCCATCGGTATTTCGCGGCATCCATGCAGCTCACTCCCCTACGCAACACCTCTGCTCGGCCTCCTGAAGGGGATCGGGGCGCAAGCTTGTAAGATTTCCACAGACTCAAGTTCGACGGCGTCTGTTCTTGCTTTTGCTCTTAGGCAGCGATCACGCAGACGCCGCCCAAGTCCCCTTCAGGAGGCCGAATGGAATCGCCACGTAAGGGGTTGAGCGACATGGATGTCGCGAGAGCCACGATGGGCCAGGGATGGCCCTTCGTGGCGTGCCCCTGGAGCGGTGATGGAACGAGGGAACCCCGGCGTAGCCGGGGCCGAATGTCGGGGGTGCCCTTCTCTTTGGTTACTTTCTCTTGGGCAAGCAAGAGAAAGTGCCGGCCCGTAAGGGGCGAAACCCATCAGGCCAGGCGGCGCGTGAATGGAGAGTGCCAAGTCATCGAAAGCTCACACGTAATTGCCAGCCTGGCGCCAAGCGTATCCTCGTCGCGAAAATGCGGAGAACCTTTTTATTGGGTAAAGATCGCCGGCTCCGCCCGCAGCCGGGAATAAAAAAGCCCCGCTAATAAGCGGGGCTCATCATGCAGCATCGCGAATGTTAGATCGCGCCGCGACTACGCAGCAGATCCAACACCGCCTTGACGCCCTCGTCGACCGACTGCGACTGGGTGTCGATCACCAGATCGGCATCCAGCGGTACGTCGTAAGGGAAGCCCTCGCCTGGGATGTTGTCACCACCGGCCGCGTACAGCCCCTGCGGATCACGTTCGGCGCAAATCTGCGGCGACGCCTGCACATAAACGGTCAGCGCACGCTCGCGACCGATCAGCACCTTGGCCTGCTCACGCCCTTCTGCATCCGGGGCGACGAAGGCGGCCAGGGCAATCATCCCCGCCTCGTTGAACTGACGCGCCACGTGCGCGGCACGGCGCCAGTTCTCGGCACGCCCGGCGCGATCCTGCGGCAGGCCCTTGTTCAGGTCATGACGCAGATTCTGGCCATCGAGCACATATACGGCGCGGCCCATGTCAAACAACTTGCGCTCGACGGCATAGGCCAGGGTGCTCTTGCCGGCGCCAGAAAGCCCCGTGAACAACACGGTAGCCGGCTGCTGGCCAAAGCGCGAAGCACGCTCCTCAGTGGACACATGCGCCAGACGGCCGTGCTGTCCGCCGCCATGAGAGACCGGGTCGGCAATGATCATGCCGGCGCCGACGGTACCATTGGTCAGGCGGTCGACGACGATGAACGCACCGGTGGTGCGGTTGTATTCGTAGCCATCCAGAGCAATCGGCGCATCCAGGGCGACCTTGACCCGGCCAATTTCGTTGAGTTTCAACTCACTGGCAGCACCCTGTTCCAGGGTATTCACGTCGACGCGATGGACGATGCTCGGGATCGACCCCGGTACATAGCTGGTGGCGCGTTTGATGTCGTACTTCTTGCCCGGCAGCATCGGCTCTTCGCCCATCCACACCAGCATGGCCTCGAAGCTGTCGGTGACCTGCGGACGGTTGTCGGCATGCACCAGCATGTCGCCACGCGACACGTCGATCTCGTCTTCCAGGGTCAGGGTGATGGCCTGGCCCGGGCCGGCATGTTCCAGCTCGCCCTCGAAGGTGACGATGGACTTGACCTTGCTGGTCTTGCCCGACGGCAGCGTCATGACTTCATCGCCCTTGCGCACGATGCCGCTGGCCAGGGTGCCGGCAAAACCGCGGAAGTTCAGGTTCGGACGGTTGACGTACTGCACCGGGAAGCGCAGGTCGTCGAAGTTTCGATCACCCGCCACTTCGACGGTCTCGAGAATCTCCATCAGCGACTGCCCGGTGTACCAGGGCGAGCGCTCGGACTTGTTGACCACGTTGTCACCCTTGAGCGCCGACATCGGCACGAACTCGAGGGTGGTGGGGCGCAGACCGATCTTCTCGGCGAAGGCCAGGTAATTGGCCTTGATCTGCTCGAACACGCCCTGATCGAAGTCCTTGAGGTCCATCTTGTTGACGGCCACGACGATGTGTTTGATGCCCAGCAGGGACGCGATGAAGCTGTGGCGCTTGGTCTGGGTCTGCACGCCGTAACGGGCATCGATGAGGATGATCGCCAGGTCGCAGGTGGATGCACCGGTGGCCATGTTGCGCGTGTACTGCTCATGGCCGGGGGTATCGGCGATGATGAACTTGCGCTTGGCGGTACTGAAGTAACGGTAGGCCACGTCGATGGTGATGCCCTGCTCGCGCTCAGCCTGCAGGCCGTCGACCAGCAGCGCCAGGTCGATGTCATCGCCGGTGGTGCCGACCTTCTTGGAATCCTTGGTGATGGCTTCCAGATGATCCTCGTAGATCATCTTGGAGTCGTGCAGCAGGCGGCCGATCAGCGTGCTCTTGCCGTCATCGACGTTGCCGCAGGTAAGGAAGCGCAGCAGTTCCTTGCGCTCGTGCTGGGCCAGGTAGGCGAGAATGTCCTGGCTGATCAAATCGGATTGGTGACTCATGGTGCGCGATCCTCAGAAATAGCCCTGACGTTTCTTCTCTTCCATCGAACCAGCCTGGTCGTGGTCGATGACCCGGCCTTGGCGTTCACTGGTCTTGGTCAGGAGCATCTCCTGGATGATTTCCGGCAGCGTGGTCGCGGTGGACTCCACGGCGCCGGTCAGCGGGTAGCAGCCGAGGGTGCGGAAACGCACCATCTTCTTGGTGATGCGCGCCTTCTCTTCATCGGACAGATGCTCGAGGATGCGCTCATCATCGATCATGATCAGCGTGCCATTCTTCTCGATCACCTCGCGCTCGGCAGCGAAGTACAGCGGCACGATTGGAATCTGCTCCAGGTAGATGTACTGCCAGATGTCCAGTTCGGTCCAGTTCGACAGCGGGAAAACGCGGATCGACTCGCCCTTCTTCACCTTGCCGTTGTACACGTTCCACAGCTCGGGGCGCTGGTTCTTCGGGTCCCAGCGGTGCTTGCTGTCGCGGAAGGAATACACACGCTCCTTGGCACGCGACTTCTCTTCGTCGCGACGCGCGCCACCGAAGGCGGCGTCGAAACCGTACTTGTCCAGCGCCTGTTTGAGGCCTTCGGTCTTCATCACGTCGGTGTGCTTGGCACTGCCGTAGGTGAAGGGATTCATGTCCTGCGCCACACCATCGGGGTTGATGTGGGTGATCAGGTCCAGGCCCATCTCGCTGACCATCTTGTCGCGAAAGCTGTACATCTCCTGGAATTTCCAGCGGGTGTCGACGTGCATCACCGGAAACGGCAGTTTGCCTGGGAAGAATGCCTTGCGGGCCAGATGCAGCATCACGGCTGAATCCTTACCGATGGAATAGAGCATCACCGGGTTATCGAATTCGGCGGCCACTTCACGAATGATGTGGATGCTTTCCGCCTCCAGCTGCTTGAGATGGGTCAATTTGTCGAGCATGGCTACTCACGGATTGCTGTTATGGGGCCGGCGGGCCGTGGACGAGCGCGCACTCTACCACAGCACCTGCTTATACTCAGGGCGCCAGTTAGATCGAAACGTTCTAGCGTTATGCCTACCCGTCTGGATGATTCAGACCGGATTGGGGCAGTCGATGAACAGGTGTTCAAGGGCGAAGCGACGCGCCAGATAATCGCCCAGTGCCTGCACGCCATAGCGCTCGGTGGCATGATGGCCCGCGGCGATGAAGCTCACGCCATTCTCGCGCGCGCTGTGGAAGGTCTGCTCCGAGGCTTCGCCGGTCAAGTACAGATCGACCCCGGCCGCTACCGCCTGATCGATGTAGCCCTGCCCACCACCGGTGCACCAGCCGACGCGACGGATCAGCCCTTCGCCCTCCACCAGCAGCGGTTCACGCCCGAGCACCTGCTGCACGTGGCGGGCGAAATCGACGGCGCTCACGGGCTCGGTCAGCGAGCCGACGAGGCCAACAGTACGCGGATTTTCCGGCTCCAGTGGCCCTTCGACGACGATGCCCAACTGCCGTGCGAGCTGCACGTTGTTGCCCACCTCAGGGTGCACATCCAATGGCAGGTGATAGGCCAGCAGGCTAATGTCGTTGGCCAGCAGCGCTTTCAGGCGACGCTGCTTCATGCCAGTGACACAGGGGTTCTCACCCTTCCAGAAATAGCCGTGATGCACCAGCAGCACATCGGCTTCGGCCTCGATGGCAGCGTCGATCAGCGCCTGGCTGGCGGTAACGCCGCTGACGATGCGGCGGACCTGCGGGCGACCCTCGACCTGCAGGCCATTGGGGCAGTAATCACTGATTCGCGACGCATTAAGAAAAGCGTCAGCTTCTTCCACTAGCGTGGTCAGGGCAATGGCCATGAAGATTCCTCACAAGCTGTTGCGGGCCGCTGCCTAATTGGCGAGCACCTCACTATAATGCGCCACCTTAAGGGCCGGATTTGGCCCCTGCAACTCTCAGGATTGTCTCGATGCCCCAGGCACTGCGTTTTCTCGGTTGGCCCCTGCTGGTTGGCGTGCTGCTCGCACTCCTGCTGATCCAGCGCTACCCGGAATGGGTCGGTTTGCCACGCCAGGAAGTGCAACTGGTGCAGGCCCCGCTCTACAGCCGCCTGCAGGAAGGCCCGGTATCCTACGCCGAAGCCGTCGACACCGCCTCGCCTGCAGTGGCCAACCTGTACACCACCAAGCTGGTGAGCAAGCCAACCCATCCGCTGTTCGAAGACCCGACCTTCCGCCGCTTCTTCGGTGACAACCTGCCCCGTCAGCAGCGCATGGAATCGAGCCTGGGTTCGGCCGTGCTGATGAGCCGTGAAGGCTACCTGCTGACCAACAATCACGTGGTCAGCGGTGCCGACCAGATCGTCGTCGCCCTCAAGGATGGCCGCGAAACCCTGGCACGGGTGATCGGCAACGACCCGGAAACCGACCTCGCGGTCTTGAAGATCGACCTGCCCAATCTCCCGGCGATCACGCTCGGGCGCTCCGACAGGATTCGTATCGGTGATGTCACCCTGGCCATCGGCAACCCCTTCGGCGTCGGCCAGACCGTGACCATGGGCATCATCAGCGCCACCGGGCGCAACCAGCTGGGCCTCAACACCTACGAAGACTTCATCCAGACCGATGCGGCAATCAACCCGGGCAACTCCGGCGGTGCGTTGGTCGATGCCCACGGCAATCTGGTCGGCATCAACACCGCGATCTTCTCCAAGTCCGGCGGCTCGCAGGGCATCGGCTTCGCCATACCGGTGAAACTGGCGATGGAAGTGATGCAGGCGATCATCGAACATGGTCAGGTGATTCGCGGCTACCTGGGTGTCGAGGTGCAACCACTTACGCCGGAACTGGCCGAGTCCTTCGGCCTCGATGGCCGCCCCGGCATTGTCGTCGCCGGGGTCTATCGCGACGGCCCAGCGCAGAAAGCCGGCCTGCAGCCTGGCGACCTGATTCTCAGCATCGACGGCGAAGCGGCCAGCGACGGCCGGCGTTCGATGAACCAGGTAGCGCGCACCAAGCCTGGCGACAAGATTCGCATCGAGGTACTGCGCAACGGCAAATCGCTGGAGCTGAGCGCCGAGATCGGCATTCGCCCTCCCGTTAACGGCAACTGATCGGCGAGCATTTTCAAGTGGGAACTTTTCTCGATTGAGGTTATTGTAATGTTATTACATTAATCACAATCATCCGGAGACTTCCCCTTGCGCGTCATTACCGCCTTGCTTGCCGGCAGCCTGTTAACACCCTGCGCTATTGCCGCCGAATCTCCGGCACAACTGGCTGACAGCATCATCAGCGCCTCCGGTGAACAAGCCGACGGGCCGGTGCAGGGCTACCGCGCCAAGCGCTCATCCAGCGCCACCCGCACCGACACCCCAATCAGCGAAATCCCCCAGGCTATCAGCGTGGTTCCCGCCCAGGTGCTGGACGATCTCGGCAGCAGCCGTATAGACCGCGCCCTGGATTTCGCTGGCGGCGTCTCGCGGCAGAACAATTTCGGCGGCCTGACATTTCTCAACTACAGCGTGCGTGGCTTCACCACTGGCGAGCTGTATCGCAACGGCTTCGCCATCAACCGCGGCAGCTACAGCTCGCCGGACGCATCAGCCATCGAGCGTCTGGAAGTGCTCAAAGGACCGGCCGCCGCTCTCTACGGCCGCGGCGATCCCGGCGGGCTGGTCAACATCGTCACCAAGCGCCCGCAACTGGAGCCCTTCACTCAATTCAAAGCCAGCGCCGGACGCTGGGATCGCTACCGCAGCAGTCTCGACGTCAACACACCGCTGAACGAGGACGGCACCCTGCTGTCGCGGGTCAACCTGGCAGTCGAAGACAACGGCAGTTTTCGCGATCACGTTGGCAACCAGCGACAGATCATCAACCCGACCTTCAGTTGGCAGCTGTCGCCCGACACCCTGCTGATGATCGACAGCGAATTTTCCCGCACCGACTCGGTGTTCGACCGTGGCATTCCCGCCGTCGACGGCAAGATGGGCGCAGTCAAGCACTCGACCTTTCTCGGCGAGCCCAACGACGGCAAGATCCGCAACGACAACCAGTTGCTGCAGGTCAGCCTCGAGCACTACCTTAACGATGCCTGGAAACTGCGCCTGGCCAGCCATTACAGCCAGGGCACGCTGGACGGCAACAGCTCCGAACCATCGCGCCTGATTGGCGATCAGGTCACGCGCTTCTATCGCGAGCGCCGCTTCGAATGGAACGACAGCATCACCCAGGCCGAACTGCATGGGCAGTTCGAACTGGCAGGTTGGCAACATCAGACGCTACTTGGGCTGGAATACGAGAACTATCGCAACAGCCAGAAGTACCCGCAAAGCGTTACCGGCCTGGGCTATGGCCAGGACATCTACAACCCTATCTATGGTCAGCCCAAGCCGCCTATCGTCAATCCCAACGATTTCCACGAGCACACCGAAAGCTTCGCCCTCAACCTGCAGGATCAAATCAGCTTCAACGAGCGCTGGAGCGGCCTACTCGGCGTGCGTCTGGAGCGTTTCGAGCAAACCGCACTGAACCGCAGTACCCGCGTCAGCAACGAGCAGAGCAAGGATGTCGCTACCCCGCGCGCCGGCGTGCTCTATCAGCTGACGCCAGAGGTCGGCGTGTTCGCCAATGCCTCGATGTCGTTCAAGCCCAACACCATCGGCGCCCAAGGGCAGGTATTCAAACCGGAGAAAGGCCTCGGCTATGAAACCGGCCTCATGCTCGACCTGCTCGACAGCCGCCTCGGCGCCACCGTGGCACTGTTCCATATCGACAAGGAAAACGTGCTGACTGCCGACCCGAACAACCCCGGCGACAGCATCGCCGCCGGCAAGGCGCGCAGCCAGGGTCTGGACCTGCAGGTCAGCGGCCAGCTCACCGATGCCCTACGTGTGATCGGCGCCTACGCCTACATCGATGCTGAGGTGACCAAGGACAACAGCATTCCCGAAGGAAGTGACCTGCTCGGCATCGCCCGCAACAGCGCCAGCCTGATGGGCGTCTACCAGTTCCAGGGGGGCTCGCTGCTGGGCTCGGAACTCGGAGCAGCAGTCAACTACGTCGGTGATCGCTCCGGGCAGACCGGCAGCGATTTCGAGTTGCCGGCTTATACCACCGTCGATCTGCTGGCGCGCTGGCAGGCCACCAAGGACCTGAACCTGGGTCTGAACCTCAACAACCTGTTTGATCGCAAGTACTACGAGCGCTCGTTCAACAACGTCTGGGTAATGCCCGGCGACCCTCGCAATCTCAGCGTCAGCCTGACCCTCAACCTTTGAATCGGAGATTCACATGCGTATTCCTGCCTACCTGCTTCTCGCCGGCCTGTTCGCCAGCAGCAGCGTTCTCGCTCACGGCCTCTGGACCGAGGAGCGCCGCGGCAATATCGAAGTCGTCTACGGCCACGGTGCCGAGGACGATGCCTTCAAGGCGGAAAAGATCAGCGGCGCCTGGGCCTATGACGCGGCAGGTCGAATGATTCCGGTGACCGTCGAACGTCTGGTCGACCACGCCCGCCTGCAACCTTTGAAGAAACCCGCCGTACTCGGTGTCGCGCTGGACAATGGCGCCTGGTCGAAAACCCCGGAAGGCCAATGGATCAACCAGGGCCGCAGCCAGGTGGCGAACTCGACCCAGTCGCTGCACACCTACAAATACAGCCTGGCGATCTACTCAGAAGACGCCAAGCTGCCTGCGCTGGAACACCTGAAGATGGTCATAGTGCCGGAAACCGACCCGCTCAAGGTCGGCCCAGGCAAGCCGCTGCCAGTGCGCGTGCTAGTGGACGGCAAGCCGATGGCAGGCGTAGAGCTGGTCGGCGACTATCGCGGCGCGCCGCATCAGGTCAGCGCGGTAACCGATGCCGAGGGTCGCGCCCAGATAACGGTGCGCAACGAGGCACTGAACATCATCAGCGCCTCGGTCTACGTACCGGTGGAGAACGACCCGAATATCGAGAGCCGTGGTCTGTTCACCTCACTGACCTTCCTCGGCCAGCCGCACCACGAGTAACCCCCTCAGTGCCATGAAAAAAGCCGGTAACACTCACGCGTCACCGGCTTTGCTAAGGCTCGTATCGATTACAGCCCGCGCAGCGCATCCAGCAGTGCCTGGTTCTGCTCCGGCGTACCGATGGTGATACGCAGGAACTGGGCGATGCGCTGTTGCTTGAAGTGACGCACGATCACGCCCTGCTCACGCAGGCCCGCGGCCAAAGTCGCTGCATCCTTGCCCGGATGACGGGCAAAGACGAAGTTCGCTGCCGAAGGCAGCACCTCGAAACCCAGCCCCTGCAGGCCCGCAACCACCGCCTCACGACTCTCGATCACCTGCTGGCAGGTTTTCTCGAAATAATCACGGTCCTCGAACGCTGCGGCTGCACCGGCGATGGCCGCTCGATCGAGCGGGTAGGAGTTGAAGCTGTTCTTGATTCGCTCCAGCGCTTCGATCAGATCCGAGTGGCCAACCGCGATGCCGACGCGCAGCCCAGCTAGCGAGCGCGACTTGGACAGGGTCTGGGTGACCAGCAGGTTGGGGTATTTGTCGACCAGGGCGATGGCGGTCTGACCGCCGAAGTCGATATACGCCTCATCGACCAGCACGACCGAATCCGGGCTGTCTTGCAGCAGGCGCTCGATGGCCTCGAGCGGCAACAGGCACCCCGTCGGAGCATTGGGGTTGGGGAAGATGATGCCAGCGTTCGGCCTGGCGTAATCCTCCACGCGGATCTGGAACTGCTCGTCCAGCGGCACCTGCTGCTGCTCGATACCGTACAGGCCGCAATAAACCGGATAGAAGCTGTAGCTGATGTCCGGGAACAGCAGCGGCGCGTCATGCTGGAACAGGCCATGGAACGCGTGCGCCAGTACCTCGTCAGAGCCGTTGCCGACGAACACCTGATTGGTCTGCACGCCATAGTAGACAGCCACTGCTTGCTTCAGGCGGTCGCTGTTGGGGTCCGGGTACAAACGCAGGTTGTCGTTGACCTCGGCCTGCATCGCCGCAATGGCCTTGGGCGACGGACCATAAGGGTTCTCGTTGGTATTGAGCTTGACCAGCTTGCTCAGCTTGGGCTGCTCACCTGGCACATAGGGCACCAGGTCTTTGACGAAGGGGCTCCAGAATTTGCTCATCTGCCCTTCTCTCCTCGAAATACGTTGCATGGGGCGATGGATAACGCTTCGTTCAACCTGCAAAGCGCGATCCCGTAGGGTGCGCCGTGCGCACCAAAACATTCACAAGGTGCGCACAGCGCACCCTACACTCAGGGCTTGATACGGTACTCGGCGCTGCGCGCATGCGCGGTCAGCGACTCACCACGGGCCAGCACCGAGGCGCTCTTGCCCAGCTCCGACGCACCATCCGGCGAACAGAAGATTATCGACGAGCGCTTCTGGAAGTCATACACACCCAGCGGCGAGGAGAACCGCGCGGTGCCAGATGTCGGCAGCACGTGGTTCGGGCCCGCTACATAGTCACCCAAGGCTTCTGCTGTGTAGCGACCCATGAAGATCGCACCGGCGTGGCGAATCTCAGGCAGCCAGGCTTCCGGGTCGGCGACCGACAGCTCCAGGTGCTCGGGCGCGATACGGTTGGCCACCTCGATGGCCTGCGCCATGTCGGCTACCTGGATCAGCGCGCCACGGCCTTCCAGCGAAGTGCGGATGATTTCGGCACGCTCCATGGTCGGCAGCAGCTTGGCGATGCTTTCAGCGACGCGGTCGAGGAAGGCGGCATTCGGGCTGACCAGAATCGACTGGGCGTCCTCATCGTGCTCAGCCTGGGAGAACAGATCCATGGCGATCCAGTCCGGATCGGTCTGGCCGTCACAGACCACGAGGATCTCCGACGGCCCGGCGATCATGTCGATGCCAACCTTGCCGAACACGTGGCGCTTGGCGGTGGCCACATAGATGTTGCCGGGGCCGACGATCTTGTCCACCGGCGGCACGCTCTCGGTGCCGTAGGCCAACGCGGCCACAGCCTGGGCGCCACCGATGGTGAACACACGATCGACACCGGCGATGGCGGCAGCAGCGAGAACGATCTCGTTGATCTCACCGCGCGGGGTCGGCACCACCATTACCACTTCCGGCACGCCGGCGACCTTGGCCGGAATGGCGTTCATCAGCACCGAGGACGGGTAGGACGCCTTGCCGCCCGGCACGTACAGGCCGGCGCGATCCAGCGGGGTGACCTTCTGCCCCAACACCGTGCCGTCGGCTTCGGTGTAGCGCCAGGAGTCCTGCTTCTGCTTCTCGTGGTAGCTGCGCACCCGCTCGGCGGCCACTTCCAGCGCCTGGCGCTGCTCGGCACTGATTCGGGTCAGGGCCAGTTCCAGGCGCTCACGCGGCAGGATCAGGTCGGCCATGGAAGCGACCTGCAGACCATCGAAACGCTGGGTGTACTCGACCAGGGCGGCATCGCCGCGCTCACGCACGGCCAGGATGATTTCCAGCACGCGCTGGTTGACGCCATCGTCGGACACGCTCTCCCAGCTCAGCAGATGATCCAGGTGTCGGGCGAAATCCTGGTCAGCGGCATTGAGTCGGCGAATGGCGATTGGAGCAGTCATGGCTAAGCCTCGTGTGATGGCAAATTTCAGGCGCCGCTAGAGTAGCAAGCCCACCGTGCGGGCACCTGAGAATTTGGCTATGACACGGATAGGCTGCCGCGACCAGTGGTCGCGGTGAGGATTCAGCCTTGGTGTCGCGCCTCGATGGCGCCACGCAGGGTATCGATCAGCGCCTGGATGCGCGCGTGCTGCATCTTCATCGAGGCCTTGTTGACGATCAGCCGCGAGCTGATGGTAGCGATCAGTTCCTGCGGTTCCAGGCCGTTGGCACGCAGGGTGTTGCCGGTGTCGACCACGTCGATGATCTTGTCGGCCAGGCCCACCAGCGGCGCCAGCTCCATCGAACCGTACAGCTTGATGATGTCGACCTGACGGCCCTGCTCGGCGTAGTAGCGCTTGGCGACGTTGACGAACTTGGTGGCCACGCGCAGGCGGCCTTTCGGCTCCAGCGCACCGACCTTGCCAGCCGTCATCAGCTTGCACTTGGCGATCTGCAGATCCAGCGGCTCGTAGATGCCCTGGCCGCCGTACTCCATCAGTACATCCTTGCCGGCGACACCCAGATCAGCGGCACCGTGCTCGACATAGGTCGGCACATCGGTGGCACGCACGATAAGCAGGCGCACGTCATCCTGAGTGGTCGGGATGATCAGCTTGCGGCTCTTGTCCGGGTTCTCGGTCGGCTCGATACCCGCTGCGGCCAGCAACGGTAGGGTGTCATCGAGAATGCGGCCTTTGGACAGGGCAATGGTCAGCATGAAACGGTTTCCTTGAACGGAAGCGGCCGCCCCGACAGGGAGCAGCCCTACGACAACGGCCTGTTAGCCCGGAACGCGGCGGATCTTGGCGCCGAGCAGTTGCAGCTTCTCTTCGATGCACTCGTAACCACGGTCGATGTGGTAAATGCGATCGATCAGCGTATCGCCGTCAGCCACCAGCGCGGCGAGTACCAGACTCGCCGAGGCGCGCAGGTCGGTGGCCATAACAGGCGCGCCCTTGAGCTTGTCGACCCCGGTAACCACGGCCGTATTGCCTTCGACCAGGATGTTGGCGCCCATACGCAGCATCTCGTAGACGTGCATAAAACGGTTTTCGAACACAGTTTCGATGATGGTGCCAGTGCCTTCGGCCACCGCGTTCAGGGCGATGAACTGCGCCTGCATGTCGGTGGGGAACGCCGGATAGGGAGCGGTGCGCAGGTTGACGGCTTTCGGGCGCTTGCCCTTCATGTCCAGCTCGATCCAGTCCGGGCCGGTAGTGATTTCGGCGCCAGCCTCCTGTAGCTTGGCCAGCACGGCCTCCAGCGTCGAAGGGTCGGCGTCCTTGACCTTGACCCGGCCACCGGTAACGGCGGCGGCAACCAGATAGGTACCGGTTTCGATACGGTCGGGCATGACGTTGAAACGCGCACCGTGCAGGCGCTCGACGCCGTCGATGATGATGGTATCGGTGCCGGCGCCCTGGATCTTCGCGCCCATTGCGATCAGGCAGTTGGCCAGGTCGACCACCTCAGGCTCACGCGCGGCGTTTTCCAGCACGCTGCGACCCTTGGCCAGGGTCGCGGCCATCATGATGTTCTCGGTACCGGTCACGCTGACTACGTCGAAGAAGAAGTGCGCCCCGCGCAAGCCACCTTCCGGGGCCTTGGCCTTGATGTAGCCACCTTCGACATCGATGATCGCGCCCATGGCCTCGAGGCCACGGATGTGCAGATCGACCGGACGCGAACCGATGGCGCAACCACCGGGCAGCGCCACCTCGGCCTCACCGAAGCGGGCGACCATCGGGCCGAGCACCAGAATCGAGGCGCGCATGGTTTTTACCAGCTCGTAAGGCGCGACCAGGGTCTTGATCGCACGGGCGTCAACTTCCACCGCCAGTTTTTCGTCGATCACCGGCTCGATGCCCATGCGGCCGAACAGCTCGATCATGGTGGTGATGTCGTGCAGGTGCGGCAGGTTGCAGATGGTGACGGGGGCGTCGCCCAGCAGGGTGGCCGCCAGAATCGGCAGAGCAGAGTTTTTCGCACCGGAAATGCGGATTTCGCCATCGAGGCGAGCGCCGCCGGTAATGATCAGTTTATCCATAGGAATCTCGTCGCCCGCAGGCTCAGGAACGCGCGGCCCAATCGGCCTGGCTGAAGAATTTCATGGTCACGGCGTGGATGCTGCCATCAGCGATCCAGGCATTGAGGTGGGCATAGATCTGCTGCTGACGCTTGACCGGGCTGAGGGCGGCCAGTTCGTCGCTGATCAGGTTGAGCTGGAAGTTGCAGCCTTCGCCTTCGACTTCCACCTGGGTATTCGGGAGTTTTTCCTCTAGGAGGCTTTTTACTTCTGCAGCCTGCATGCTCGACCTCGACTGACGCATTCGGGCACCTGAGCCCGCGGGTCGGCCATGATACAAAAAAGCCTCCCGCCTGCGAACCCCGCCAACACCGGTGCTGACGGAACGACGGGAGACGCTTCACGCTTGCAGCGGTAGCAACTCCAGCAGGCCGCTGACCTGAGCGATCTCACGCATGTCATCGGGCAGCGCACTGATTGTCAGCTCACGCCCTGCCTTGCGCGCATCACGCATGAACGCCAGCAACAGCGCCAGACCGACGCTGCTGGACTTTTCCACCGCGCTACAGTCGAGCGCCAGGCTCGCGGCGCTGCTCGCGGCGATCAGGCGCGCGCCCTGCTCACGTAGCAGCGGGCCAGTACTGTAATCGAGCACGCCACTGAGCTGAAATTGCCCAGCGGCGCGCTCGCTGATGGTCGCCTGACTCACGATTCGCCTCGAGCCTGACGCGCCCTGGCAACGGTATCAGCCCAGGTGTCGATGACCTTATCCAGATCGTTGCGATTGTTCTGCATGGACTGAGCGAACTGATCGCGGAACAGCTTGCCGACATTGATGCCGTTGATCACCACGTTACGCAACTTCCAGCCGCCATCCATCGACACCATGGTGTAGGACAGCGGATAAACCGCGCCCTTGCCGTCACGAATCTCCATGCCGACCGACGTGCGCTCGCCTTCGGCCCTGCCGCTGGCCGGCAGCACGCGAATGTCCTGATTGTTGTACTCGAGCAGGGCATTGCCATAGAACTGCATCAGGCTGCGCTTGAAGTTCTCCTGAAAGCGGCTCATCTGCTCAGGCGAGGCCTGACGCGAGTAGCGCACGGTCATCACACCACGGGCGATGCCATCGACGTCCACCACCGGGCCGAGAATCTCGTTGAGCGAGTCGTAGAAGGCATTGGGGTTGCTGCGGTACTGCTCCTTGTTGGCCTTGAGGTCAGCCAGCAGGGTTTCGGTGGTTTGCTGCACCACTTCATGGGCGCTTGGCGCAGCGGTGGCCAGCAGCGGCATGGTAGCCAGCAACACCAGCAGGGAATTACGCACGGTTTTGAACATGTCAGGAGCCCTCATCAATTGGCTTCATCTTTATTGACCGAATTGAGCAGGAATTTGCCAATCAGGTCTTCCAGCACCAGCGAGGACTGCGTGTCGTGAATGGTGCTGCCGTCCTTGAGCACCTCCTCGTCACCACCAACGCTGATGCCGATGTATTTCTCACCGAGTAGCCCCGCAGTCAGGATCGACGCAGTGGAATCCTCAGGCAGGTTATTGACGCCACCATCGAGCTCCAGGGTCACCCGGCCCATGTAGCTGTCACGATCCAGATCGATCGCAGTGACCTTGCCGATGCTCACGCCGGCCATGGTGACCTTGGCGCGCACGGTCAGCCCGGCGATGTTGTCGAAGTAGGCGTAGACCTTGTAGGTATCGCCAGCACTGCCGACGCTCAGGCCGCTGACGCGCAGGGCCAGCAACAGCAGGGCCAGCACACCGGCCATGAGGAACAGGCCGACACCAATCTCCAGCGTGCGGTTTTGCATCAGAAATCTCCAAACATCAAAGCGGTCAGAATGAAATCCAGGCCAAGCACGGCCAGCGAGGCGTACACCACGGTGCGCGTGGTCGCACGGCTGATGCCTTCGGAAGTGGGTTCACAGTCGTAGCCCTGGAATACGGCGATCCAGGTCACCACGAAGGCGAAGACGATGCTCTTGATCAGGCCGTTGAGCACGTCGTCATAAAAGGAAACACTGTTCTGCATGTTCGACCAGAACGAGCCCTCGTAAACGCCCAGCCAATCCACGGCGACCATGGCCGCACCCCAAATGCCGACCACGCAGAAGATCATCGCCAGCAGCGGCATCGAGATGAAGCCGGCCCACAGCCGCGGCGCGACGATGTACTTGAGCGGGTCGACGCCAATCATCTCCAGGCTGGAAAGCTGCTCGGTGGACTTCATGTTGCCGATTTCGGCAGTCAGCGCCGAGCCGGCGCGACCGGCGAACAGCAGCGCGGTCACCACCGGGCCAAGTTCACGCAGCAGAGTCAGGGCGACCATCTGCCCAACAGCCTGTTCGGAGCCATAGCTGACCAGAATGTTGTAGCCCTGCAGGGCCAACACCATGCCTATGAAGATGCCGGACACCACGATGATCGCCAGCGACATCACGCCAACCGCGAACAGTTGCTTGATCAACAGCTGCAAAGGCTTGCCGGCACGGCTGCGACCGAACAGAGCGCTGACCAGAAACAGCACCGAACGCCCCAGTGTCGCGACCACATCGATACCCGCACGACCGAACAGCCGCAGCCGTTCGAGCGGTGAATTTCTGCGCATCATCCTCTCCCCAACAGATCTTCGCGGTAGTCCGGCGCTGGAAAATGAAACGGCACCGGCCCATCCGGAATGCCCTTCATGAACTGGCGAATACGTGGATTATCCGATTCCATCAACTCGGCCGGAGTGCCCTGCCCCAACACCTGAGCATCACCGACGACATAGATGTAATCGGCGATGCTGGCCGTTTCTGCAAGGTCGTGAGACACCACCACGCTGGTGATCCCCAGTGCATCGTTGAGCAGGCGGATCAGGCGCACCAGAACACCCATGGCGATGGGGTCCTGGCCGACGAACGGCTCGTCATACAGCAGAATCTGCGGATCGAGCGCAATGGCTCGGGCCAGCGCGACACGGCGTTTCATGCCGCCAGACAGCTCGTCCGGCATCAGATCCAGCGCCCCGCGCAAGCCAACGGCCTGCAGTTTCATCAGGACGATGTCGCGGATCATTTCTTCAGGAAGCTTGGTGTGTACGCGCAGAGGGAATGCCACGTTCTCGAACACATCGAGATCGGTGAACAGCGCGCCGCTCTGGAACAGGACGCCCATCTGCTTGCGCATATCGAACAGTTCGTCGCGCGAGAGCTTCGGCAGACTGACGCCGTCGACGCGCACATCGCCTGCAGAAGGACGCAGCTCGGCAGCGATAAGGCGCAGCAGCGTGGTCTTGCCGCAGCCGGAGGGGCCCATGATGCCGGTCACCTTGCCGCGCGGTATGCGGATATCGACCTTGTCGAAAATCGATCGCGCGCCACGCTGAAAGCTGACGCCCTGCAACTCGATCGCGTACTCGTGCTCGGCGCTCATCTGAACTCCTTGAAAATAAGGCCTTCCTGGCAGACGCCGCCTCCAGAAGCGAAGACACGCGCCAATTAGGGTCTGTTCCCGTTTCATCGCGAGCCGCGTTGCCGCGAGAAATGATCCCCGGTTAGGCGCAGGACGCCGGCAATGGCCGTCCCTTGCCAAGTCCTGCAACGACAGCGGGGATCATTTCCCGCGCAACCCGGAGGGCCGGGCCTGTTTTGCCGCGATGCGGTGTTACTCGATGACTTATTTAGACGACTAAACTTCGCATCTCGTGCCTTGCCTCGCGGCAAAACAGGCTCCGGCGCGGCCGCGAGCGAAACGAGAACAGACCCTATCGGGCCAAAATGGCCGCGAACTATAGCATTTGCCGAACATGCCACCCAATAGCGCTCCAAAGCGGCGTTCAGACTTGCGACAGTTTCGAGGTTGGCTCGTTGCACCGAGGGTGAGCGCGGGAAGCTTTTCCGTTTATAATCCCCATCTTTTTCGCTCGACAGCCTTACTCAATGAACCAGACCCGCGACCTGATTGATTCCGCACAGCGCACCATCCGCCTCGAAATTGAAGCGGTGCAGGAGCTATTGCCCCGTATCAATGCCGACTTCATCAAGGCCTGCGAGCTGATTCTCAGCTGCAAGGGCCGCGTGGTCGTGGTTGGCATGGGCAAGTCCGGGCATATCGGCAACAAGATCGCTGCAACTCTGGCCAGCACCGGTACTACGTCGTTCTTTGTCCACCCGGCAGAAGCCAGCCATGGCGACATGGGCATGATCACCAAGGACGACATCGTTCTGGCACTGTCGAACTCGGGCTCGACCGCCGAGATCGTTACCCTGCTGCCACTGATCAAGCGCCTCGGTATCCGCCTGATCAGCATGACAGGCAACCCTGAGTCGCCGCTGGCCAAGGCAGCCGAGGTCAATCTGGATGCACGCGTCTCGCAGGAAGCCTGCCCGCTGAACCTGGCACCCACTTCCTCGACCACTGCCAGCCTGGTACTGGGCGACGCCCTGGCTATCGCCCTGCTCGAAGCGCGCGGCTTCACCGCCGAAGACTTCGCCTTCTCCCATCCGGGCGGCGCCCTTGGCCGGCGCCTGCTGCTCAAGGTAGAGAACGTGATGCACAGCGGCGAGAGCCTGCCTCAAGTCACCCGTGGCACCAGCCTGCGTGACGCCCTGCTGGAAATGACCCAGAAAGGCCTGGGCATGACCACCGTCCTGGAGGCTGATGGCCATCTGGCCGGGATCTTCACCGATGGCGACCTGCGCCGCGCACTGGACAAGGGCATCGATGTACGCGATGCCCGGATCGACGACGTGATGACGCCGCATGGCAAGACCATTCGCGCCGAGATGCTCGCCGCCGAAGCCCTGAAGATCATGGAAGACAACAAGATCAGCGCCCTGGTGGTAGTCGATAGTGATGATCGCCCGATCGGCGCGTTCAACCTCGGCGATCTGCTGCGCGCGGGGGTAATGTGATGAACGAACTACTGCAACGCGCACGCGCTGTGAAACTGGCGATCTTCGACGTCGATGGCGTATTGACCGACGGCCGCCTGTACTTTCTCGAAGACGGCAGCGAGTTCAAGACCTTCAACACGCTCGACGGCCACGGCATCAAGATGCTGATCAACTCGGGCGTGCGCACGGCCATCATCAGCGGCCGCAAGACACCTGTGGTGGAGCGCCGCGCCAACAACCTGGGTATCCAGCACCTGTTCCAGGGTCGTGAAGACAAACTCGTGGTACTCGACGGCCTGCTCGCCGAACTCGGCCTAAGCTATGAACAGGTCGCCTATCTTGGTGACGACCTACCAGACCTTCCGGTGATTCGCCGTGTCGGATTGGGCATGGCCGTGGCCAGCGCCGACAGCTTCGTCCGCCAGCACGCCCACGGCGTAACCCAGGCGCGCGGCGGGGATGGTGCGGCGCGGGAATTCTGCGAACTGATCATGCGTGCCCAAGGCACACTGGATGCGGCCCAAGCCGCCTACCTGTAGAGAACAGCATGCCGCGTAAAATCCTCAATACCCTGATCTTTGCTCTGATTGCAGTCGTCGTGGCCGCACTCGGTTACTGGAACCTTGCCCCGGACAGCGCGCGCCAGGCCCAGCAGGCCAGCGATGACAACGTCGTCGACTTCTATGCAGTGGGCGCGCGTACCGTGCAGTTCCAGGATGACGGCAAACTGCACTACCGCATGACCGCGGACAAGCTCGAACACATCAAAAGCACCGATATCACCCTGGTCGACACCCCCAAGCTGAAGCTATATCGCGGCACTGAGTTGCCCTGGGACGTCACCAGTCAGCGTGCCGAAGTCTCGCCCGGCGGCGTCGAGGTAGAACTGATCGACGACGTGCGCATCGCCCGCACCGATGCCAAGAACCGTCCAACCATCATCACCAGCAGCCGCATGACCGTTATTCCTGACAAGGAATATGCGCAGACCGAGCAAGCCGTTAGAATCGTCGCGGCCAACGGGGTAACCACGGCACAAGGAATGAAAGCGTACTTGAATGACGGCAGGATGCTCCTGCAGTCCAACGTAAGAGGCCAGCATGAGGTTCGTTAATACCCTCCCCCTGATTCTCAGCCTCGGCGCCGCATTGGGAAGCGCGGCTGCCTGGGCACTGCCATCGGATCGCGATCAACCGATTCGCATCCAGGCCGACAGCGCAGAACTGGATGACCGACAAGGTGTAGCCGTCTACCGCGGCGATGTGATCATCACTCAGGGCACCCTGAAGATCACGGGCGACACCGTCACCATCACCCAGACCGCCAGTGGCGACATCGACGTCTTCACATCGGTCGGCAATCTGGCCTACTACGAGCAGAAGCCGGCTGTGGACAAGGACATCGTCAAGGCCTACGGCAAGACCATCCAGTACTTCGCCAGCAATGAGCGCATCGTACTGATCGACCAGGCCAAGGTGATTCAGGAAGGCAATACCTTCGAAGGCGAGAAGATCGTCTACGACACCCGCCGCCAGATCGTAAACGCCGGTCGCGCTACAGGCGGCAACGTCAGCACACCGCGCCCGCGTATCGACATGGTCATCCAACCGAAGAACAAACCCGCGGATCAGCAGCAGTAATGGCCATTCTCAAAGCCCAACACCTGGCGAAAAGTTACAAGAGCCGCCAGGTCGTGCGTGACGTCAGCCTGAGCATCGAAAGCGGTCAGATCGTTGGCCTGCTCGGCCCCAATGGCGCCGGCAAGACCACCTGCTTCTACATGATCGTCGGCCTAGTGCGCGCCGACCAGGGCCGCGTACTGATCGACGACCTCGATGTCAGTCATCAGCCCATGCACGGCCGCGCTCGCGCGGGCATCGGCTACCTGCCGCAGGAAGCGTCGATCTTCCGCAAACTGTCGGTGGCCGACAACATCATGGCCATTCTCGAAACACGCAAGGACTTGGACCGCGCCGGACGCCAGGCGGAGCTGGAAAACCTGCTGCAGGAATTCCATATCCACCATATCGCCGACAGCCTCGGCATGAGCCTGTCCGGCGGTGAGCGACGCCGCGTAGAGATTGCCAGAGCCCTGGCGACCAACCCCAAGTTCATTCTGCTCGACGAACCCTTTGCCGGTGTCGACCCGATTTCGGTTGGCGACATCAAGCAGATCATCCACCACCTCAAGACCAAGGGCATCGGCATTCTGATCACCG
Source organism: Pseudomonas sp. NY15364 (assembly GCF_048068235.1). Lineage (NCBI taxonomy): Bacteria > Pseudomonadati > Pseudomonadota > Gammaproteobacteria > Pseudomonadales > Pseudomonadaceae > Pseudomonas > Pseudomonas sp. NY15364. The sequence goes on from NZ_JBLUPX010000013.1 coordinate 20,755, forward strand.
ATCACAACGTGCGCGAAACCCTGGACATCTGCGAAACCGCCTACATCGTCAACGATGGGCAACTGATCGCCGAAGGCGACGCCGAGACCATCCTCGCCAACCAGACGGTGAAAGAGGTGTACCTGGGCCACGAATTCCGTCTGTGACAGGCTGCATAAAAACTACTGCGCTCGGTGTCACTGCGTTAAAAACAACCTCGAAATGCTCATTTACAGTCGTAAACAGCGCTTTCTCGCTTGTTTTTGCCTTGCCTCACCTTCGCTCGCTACGCTTTCACACAGCCTGTAGGCCGCACATTTTTTCGCGACAGAAATATTGCAACCCCTAGGCAAAAACGAGAAATTCAGGCATATAATTTGCTTCCTGGCGGCGCTTCGGCGCCCTGATGTGGAAGGCGTAACTCGCCAGTAAATTAAGGTCTGCAATGAAACCATCGCTAGTCCTCAAGATGGGCCAGCAGCTGACGATGACCCCGCAGCTGCAACAGGCTATCCGCCTCCTCCAACTGTCTACCCTGGACCTGCAACAGGAAATCCAGGAGGCGCTGGAGTCCAACCCCATGCTCGAGCGCCAGGAAGAAGGCGACGACTTCGACAACAGCGATCCAATGGCTGATGGCGCCGAAAGCGCCACTCCGACCCCGAACAAGGAAGAGAGCTACCAGGAAACCACCCCGACTGTGGATAACCTGGAAGAAGGCGACTGGGGCGAGCGCATTCCCAACGAGCTGCCAGTCGACACCGCCTGGGAAGACATCTACCAGACCAGCGCCAGCAGCCTGCCCAGCAACGATGATGACGAGTGGGACTTCACCACTCGCACCTCCAGCGGCGAAAGTCTGCACAGCCACCTGTTCTGGCAACTGAACCTGGCGCCCATGTCGGACAAGGATCGCCTGATCGCGGCCACCCTGATCGACTGCATCAACAACGACGGCTACCTCGAAGAAACCCTCGAGGAAGTGACCGAATCCTTCGACCCCGAACTGGATGTCGAACTGGATGAAGTGGAAGTGGTGCTGCACCGCATCCAGCAGTTCGAACCTGCTGGTATCGGCGCCCGTAACCTGCGTGAGTGCCTGCTGCTACAACTGCGTCAGTTGCCCGCCAACACCCCCTGGCTGAGCGAAACCCAGCGCGTGGTCGGCGATTACCTGGAACTGCTCGGCAGCCGCGATTACGCCCAACTGATGCGCCGTACCAAGCTCAAGGAAGACGAACTGCGCCAGGTCATCGACCTGATCCAGCGCCTGAATCCGCGTCCGGGTTCGCAAATCGAGTCCAGCGAGCCGGAATACGTCGTACCGGACGTGATCGTGCGAAAGCACAACGACCGCTGGCTGGTGGAACTGAACCAGGAAGCCATGCCACGCCTGCGCGTCAACCCGCAGTATGCCGGCTTCGTAAAACGCGCCGACTCCAGCGCCGACAACACCTTCATGCGCAACCAGTTGCAGGAGGCACGCTGGTTCATCAAGAGCCTGCAGAGCCGCAACGAAACACTTATGAAGGTGGCCACGCAAATCGTCGAGCACCAACGTGGTTTTCTCGACTACGGCGACGAGGCGATGAAGCCTCTGGTCCTGCACGACATCGCCGAAGCAGTGGGCATGCACGAGTCGACGATCTCACGCGTGACCACGCAGAAATTCATGCACACGCCACGCGGTATTTACGAGCTGAAATATTTCTTCTCCAGCCACGTCAGCACCTCTGAAGGCGGCGAATGCTCGTCCACCGCGATCCGCGCCATCATCAAAAAACTGGTTGCGGCGGAAAACGCGAAAAAGCCATTGAGTGACAGCAAGATCGCTGGTTTACTGGAGGCACAAGGCATCCAAGTCGCCCGTCGGACGGTCGCCAAGTATCGCGAGTCCCTCGGTATAGCGCCCTCCAGTGAACGCAAGCGACTGATGTAGGCCAGATCGACTGAAGGCACAAGGTCTTCAGGCCAAAGTGTTCCGGCGGCGGGTCGAATAGGGCCCGTCTCTTACACAAGGCAACAAGGAGAAAGCGGTATGCAAGTCAACATCAGTGGACATCAGCTGGATGTGACCGACGCCCTGCGTGACTACATCGGCGAGAAACTGGGCCGACTGGAACGCCACTTCGACAAGATCACCAACGTTCAGGTGATCATGGAGGTCGAGAAACTCAAGCAGAAGATCGAAGCCACCCTGCATGTCGCCGGCGGCGAAGTCGTCGCCAATGCCGAACATCAGGATATGTACGCTGCCATCGACCTGTTGGCCGATAAACTCGACCGTCAACTCATCAAGCACAAGGAAAAGCAGCTCGAGCGCCTGCAAGGCGCCACGGCCCGCTAACATTCCCCATCCATGATCCGACTTGAAAATATCCTGACCCCCGGCCGTTCCCTGGTGAACGTGCCGGGCGGCAGTAAGAAACGCGTGCTCGAACAGATCGCCAATCTGGTTGCGCGCGACCTGCCCGACCTGGATGCCCAGGACATCTTCGAAAGCCTCATCGCCCGCGAGAAGCTCGGCTCCACCGGCTTCGGCAACGGCATCGCCATTCCCCACTGCCGCCTGGCAGGCTGCAGCGCCCCCATCAGCGCCGTACTGCACCTCGATGCGGCTGTCGACTTCGACGCCATCGACGGCGCACCGGTCGACCTGCTGTTCGTCCTGCTGGTGCCGGAGGCGGCAACCGACGCGCACCTGGAGTTACTGCGCCAGATCGCCAGCATGCTTGATCGCCAGGATGTACGTGAACGTCTACGCCAGGCCAACAATGGCGGAGATCTCTATCAGGTCGTGGTGGACATTCAGAACGGTCAATGACATGCGCCTGATCATCGTCAGCGGTCGCTCGGGCTCGGGCAAGAGCACCGCCCTCGATGTACTTGAGGACAACGGTTTCTATTGCATCGACAACCTGCCGGCCGGGCTGCTACCGGACCTCGCCGAGCGCTTCCTGCCGCACAGCGACATGCTGCTGCCGCAAGTGGCTGTCTCCATCGATGCACGTAACCTGCTGAGTCAGCTCAAGCGTTTCCCCGAGCTGCTCGAAGAAGTACGCAAACGTAACATCCGCTGCGATGTGCTCTATCTCGACGCCGAAGACGAGACGCTGCTCAAGCGTTTTTCGGAAACCCGCAGGCGCCATCCGCTGACCAACGATAACCGCTCGCTGGCAGAAGCCATTGCGTACGAAAGTCTGCTGCTGGCGCCAATCACTGATCGTGCCGATCTGAAGATCGACACGACTCGACTGAACCTTTATCAGTTGCGCGACACGCTAAAGCTGCGCCTGCTGGGTCAGGTACAGACTGGCACCGCCTTTCTCGTCGAGTCCTTCGGTTTCAAACGTGGCATGCCGGTCGACGCCGATCTGGTATTCGATGCACGTTGCCTGCCCAACCCATACTGGAAGCCTGAGCTGCGCGACTATTCCGGCCTGGATCAGCCCGTGGTCGACTACCTGGCCGCGCAACCGGAAGTCGAGGAAATGTATCAGGACATCCTCGCCTATCTGGAAAAATGGCTGCCGCGCTTCGCCGCCAGCAACCGCGCCTATGTCACCATCGCCATTGGTTGCACCGGTGGTCACCACCGCTCTGTGTATCTGGCCAATCGCCTAAGCCAGGCACTCAAAGACTCGCTGAAGAACGTCCAGGTGCGTCACCGCGACCTCAGCTAAGGAGCCATGCCGCGATGCCCGCACGTGAAATCACCATCATCAACAAGCTTGGTCTGCACGCCCGCGCCGCGGCGAAATTCGTCGGTGTGGCGAGCAGCTATCCCTGCCAGGTGCGCATCGGCCGCAGCGCCGAAAGCCTGGTGGACGGCAAGAGCATCATGGCCGTGATGATGTTGGCTGCCGGCAAGGGCACCAATGTGCACCTGCTGACCGAGGGCGAGCAGGACGAAGAAGCGATGGCCGCCCTGGTGGGCCTGATAGAGAACTACTTCGACGAAGGCGAGTAACCCCTCCTGACAAAAACGACAAGGCCACCCGCAGGTGGCCTTGTCGTTTCTGCCAACTCAACTGCCGGCGACAGTCATTTTCTCGATCAGCACCGAGCCAGTACAGATATTGCCACGGCGTTCGAGGTCACGACCGACTGCAACGATCTGGCGGAACATGTCGCGCAGATTGCCGGCGATGGTTACCTCCTGCACCGGGAACTGGATCTCGCCGTTCTCGACCCAGAAGCCCGCCGCGCCGCGCGAGTAATCGCCAGTGACCAGATTCAGCCCCTGCCCCATCAGCTCGGTCACCAGCAAACCACGGCCCATACGGCGAAGCAGCGCCTGCTGGTCCTCATCGCCATGGGTGACGAACAGGTTATGTACGCCGCCGGCATTGGCGGTGCTCGGCAAACCCAGCTTGCGCCCGGAATAGGTACCCAGCACGTAGGAGACCAGCTCGCCCTTCTCCACGAACGGCTTGGCGTAGGTGGCCAGGCCATCGCCATCGAAGGTCGCACTACCCAGCGCACGCGGCAGATGCGGGCGCTCGTCAAGGGTCAGCCACTCGGGGAACAGGCGCTGACCGAGAGCGCCTTCGAGGAACGAGGACTGGCGATACAGGTTGCCACCAGAGATTGCCGCCAGCAGGTGACTGAACAACCCGCCGGCAAGCTCGGCAGCGAACAGCACCGGTACTTCGCAAGTCGGTACCGGGCGCGCACCAAGACGGCTGACCGCGCGCTCAGCGGCGCGCTGGCCGATGCCCTTGGCATCGGCCAGCAGTTCACCCTGACGATTGACGTCGTACCAGTAGTCGCGCTGCATCTGCCCATCGCCCTCGGCGATCATCACGCAGCTGAGGCTGTGACGGGTGCTGGCGTAACCGCCGACGAAACCGTGGCTGTTGCCATACACACGACAGCCCTGGTGGGTATTGAGGCTGGTGCCGTCAGCATTCTTGATCCGTTTGTCTGCCGCGAAAGCCGCGGCCTCACAGGTCAGCGCCTGCTCCACCGCCTGCTCCGGGGTGATCGACCAGGGATGATAGAGATCCAGCTCGGGCAACTCGCGCGCCATCAGCGCGGCATCGGCCAGGCCGGAGCACTCGTCCTCGCTGGTATGTTTGGCAATCGCCAGGGCCGCTGCCACAGTCTCACGAATGGCCTCGATACCGGTGGCCGAGGTGCTGGCCGAGCCCTTGCGCTGGCCTACGTACAGCGTGATGCCGAAACCCTGGTCGCGATTGAACTCGACGGTCTCCACCTCGCCCTGACGCACCGTGGTGGACAGCCCCTGACCAGCCGAAACCGCCACCTCGCAGGCACTGGCGCCCTGGCGCCTGGCTTCGGCGAGAATGGCCTCGACCTGCTCTTGCAGCACTGGCAAGGCCTGCGGCCCGATACGTTCTACTTCACTCATAACCACTCCCGATTCTCTTGGCGCAGGCACTCTTTATGCGAAACCCAAGGCCTGCTCTCGACTACCAGCCCACGGGCCGGCAGTCACGGTTACTGCTATCATGGCGGCGTTTCCCTCTGGACCCACCCCATGTCTGATTCCTACGACGACTTCTCCCTGGAGAAGAGCAAATCCCAGGTCAAACGCGAACTGCATGCCCTGCAGGACCTTGGCGAGCGACTGACCACGCTCAAGGCGGATCTGCTAGCCAAGATGCCGCTGACCGATGCCTTACGCCGCGCGCTCGCCGAAGCGCCGAAACATACCGCCAATGCCGCGCGCAAACGCCACATCCAGTTCATCGGCAAGCTGATGCGTGAACAGGATGTCGACGCGATCGTCGCCATGCTCGACCAGGTGGACAGCTCCACCCGCGAGTACAACGAGCGCTTCCACGCTCTCGAGCGCTGGCGCGACCGCCTGATCGCCGAAGGCGACAGCGCGCTGGAAAGCTTCGTCGAGCTCTACCCGGACGCTGACGTCCAGCATCTGCGCGGCCTGGTTCGTCACGCGCAGCACGAAGCCGCGCGCAACAAGCCTCCGGCTGCGGCGCGCAAGGTGTTCAAGTACATCCGCGAGCTCGATGAAATCCACCGCGGCTTGCGTTGAGCCTGCATCGCATCAGGCACCGGTGCCGCCTACGGTGATCGCATCGATCTTCAGCGTTGGCTGCCCGACGCCCACCGGCACCGACTGACCGTCCTTGCCGCAAGTGCCGACGCCGCTGTCCAGCGCCAGATCATTGCCGACCATGGACACGCGGCTCATCGCCTCCGGACCATTGCCAATCAGAGTGGCGCCCTTGACCGGCGCGGTGATCTTGCCGTCCTCGATCAGGTAGGCCTCGCTGGTGGAAAAGACGAACTTGCCGCTGGTGATGTCCACCTGACCGCCGCCGAGATTGGCGCAGTAGATACCCTTCTTCACCGAACGGATGATCTCCTCCGGGTCGCTCTCACCGGCCAGCATGTAGGTGTTGGTCATGCGTGGCATCGGCAGGTGCGCGTATGACTCGCGACGACCGTTGCCGGTGGCGGCCACGCCCATCAGGCGCGCGTTGAGCTTGTCCTGCATGTATCCCTTGAGCACGCCGTTCTCGATCAACGTGGTGCATTGGGTTGGCGTGCCTTCGTCATCGACGCTAAGTGAACCGCGACGCCCAGCCAGGGTGCCGTCGTCGACGATGGTGCACAGGCTGGAGGCGACCTTTTGGCCGACCTGGCCGCTGTAGGCCGAGCTGCCTTTACGGTTGAAGTCGCCTTCCAGACCATGGCCGACCGCTTCGTGCAGCAGCACACCGGACCAACCGGCACCCATCACCACCGGCATGCTGCCAGCGGGTGCAGCGATGGCTTCAAGGTTGACCAGCGCCTGGCGCAGCGCCTCTCGGGCGTAACCCATGGCGCGGTCTTCTTCCAGGAAATAGCGGTAGTCGGTACGTCCACCGCCGCCATGGCCACCGCGCTCGCGGCGACCATTCTGCTCGACGATGACGCTGACATTGAAGCGCACCAGCGGGCGGATATCGGCGCTGAGGCTGCCGTCATGGGCAGCGACCAGAATGCGATCCCAGACCCCAGCCAGGCTCACGGTGACCTGTTTGATGCGCGGGTCGAGCGCGCGCGTGGCACGGTCGATACGCTGCAGCAGTTCGACCTTCTCGGCGCGGCCCATGACGTCCAGCGGGTTGCCCTCGGCATACAACTGGGTCACCTGCGGGCTGACGAAAGCCTGCACGCGGCCCTGCTGGCCGGCGCGCGAGATCGAACGTGCGGCCTGGGCGGCTTGCGTCAGCGCATCGAGGCTGACGGCATTGCTGTAGGCGAAGCCGGTTTTTTCACCGGACTGGGCACGCACCCCAACGCCCTGATCGAGGTTGAAACTGCCTTCCTTGACGATGCCATCTTCCAGCACCCAGGTTTCCGAGACCTGGCTTTGAAAGTACAGATCGGCGGCATCGATACCAGGACCTGCCACTTCGCCCAGTACGGCGCTAAGGCTGTCGAGCGTCAGGTTCCCAGGCGCCAGCAGGTGCTCGCTGACGGATTGCAACATCGTATTCATGATCACTCCACAACGATCGGACGCGGTGCGCCCGATAAAAAGAAACGGCGGTGCTGCTGCACCGGCATGCGTTGGCGAATGCTCGCCTGTTCGGCGGCATCGCGCGAAGCCAGCAATGCGGCTTCGCCTTGATCCTGCTCGGCCAGAACGCTGCCCCAAGGGTCGATGATTGCCGAATGACCGAAGGTCAGGCGCTGCCCCGGATGTTCACCGCCCTGCCCGGCGGCCAGCACATAGCACTGGGTTTCGATGGCGCGGGCGCGCGTCAGCACCTGCCAGTGCGCCGCGCCAGTCACTGCCGTGAACGCGGCGGGTACGCTGATCAGCTCCGCGCCGGCTTCCCGCAGCGCCCCGAACAGTTCAGGAAAGCGCAAGTCGTAACACACGCTCAACCCCAGGCGCCCCACCGGCGTATCAGCCACCACCACACGCTGGCCGTGGGCAAAATCATCGGACTCACGATAACGGCCACGGTTGTCGGCGACGTCGACATCGAACAGGTGCAGTTTGTCGTAGCGAGCCGCGCGTTCGCCCTGGTCGTCGATCAGCAGCGAGCATGCACGCGGCTTGCCCTCGGCATCGTCATCCGGCGGCAACGGCAAAGTGCCGGCCACTATCCATAAACTGAGGTCACGCGCGGCCCGTTTCAACCAGGGCAGGATCAGCCCCTCGCCCACTGCCTCGGCACGGCCGATGGCGACCAGGTCTCGACGCCCCATGGCAGCGAAGTTCTCGGGCAGCACGGCTAGGCGTGCACCGCCCTGGGCGGCTCGTTCCAGCATACGACGGGCCAGGCGCAGGTTGGTTTGCACGTCGTCCTGACTGACCATCTGGATTACAGCGAGATTCATGGTGGTACTCATCGGTTCTCGTCGTAACAGCCTACGCCAAGACACCACGTCATTGCGGTTTTTCGAAGGGCTTGTCGAAGCTGATCTCCGGGTCCTGCATCGGGCCCTTGACGTCGTACTGCACACTGGCAAAGCGAGCGACCTTGTCGCCGAGCAATTTGTCCACCACGAACAGCGCCCCGCCAATCGCTGGAGCGCCGACGATCAACGCCGCCAGCGGCAGATTGTTGGTCACCGGCAGGGTCACCAGCAGCTTGGCATTGATACGCTCTTCACGCATGTCCAGGTTACCGTCGAGCTCCAGATTGCTCGACGGCCCGGTCAGGGTGATCGGCTCATGGGTGACGAACAGGCCATTGGTCGCCTGCAGGTTACCCTTGACCCGGTCGTAACTCAGGCCCTTGCCAAGCAGGTCGGAAAAGTCCAAGCGCAGGCGGCGGCCGATGGAGTTGAAGTTGAGCAGGCCGAACACCCGTAGCGCCTGGGCGGAGCCCTGCACTTCGACGAACTGCCCCTTGCGCAGCGAGGGGTCGAGATTGCCGGAGAAGCGCTTGAGCGAGAACCAGGCCGGCGAACCAGGCCAGTTACCGTCGGCATCCACCCGGAAGTTTTCACTGGTGACGCTGGGGGCAAAATCCCAGGCCTTGAGAATATCGCTGAGATCCTTGCCCTGCAGGCGCCCCTTGTACCAGCTCTGCGTGTTGCCTGGCGTGCCTCGCCAACCGGCGCTACCGCCGATTTTCAGCCCCTGCAGGTCAAGGTCGAGCTCATCGAAACGCACGCCCTGCGCTTCCGGGCGTACCTTGAGCGACCAGGCGCCCAGTACCTTGTCACCGCGCTGCACACGTTGGATGGCGATATCCAGCGCCGGAATCTGTCGAGGGTCGATATCGGCCATAGGATCAGGCGCATCGCTGGCCTTGGTCGCCTCAGGGTCTGGCGCCGGCAACCGCACGTGCTGCAGATCAATACGTATAGGCACACCCTCGGCATCGGCCAGCAGCACACGCCCAGCCGCCAGCTCGCTGTCGAGTTGCAAGGCCCAGCCCTGGCCTTCTCGCGCCAGACCAAGGGTCAGCTGTTCGACCTCTTGGCCAAAGCCGCGGAAACGCCCAATATCCAGTCGCACACTGCGCAGCAGGCGCTGGCTGTCGGCATCCACCTTGACCGGATGATTGCTGCCGAGCTGCTTCCAGGCGTCCAGGTCCAACTCATCCAGATGCCCACGCACACGCAAGCCCTGACCTGGAGGCAGCCCTGCAGCACCGCCGCCGAGCACCACTTCACCGCGGCCGTCAGCCAGCGCTCCCGGAGGGGCGGCCAGACTCAGACTGGCAAGCTCGCCATAGTTCGCCCAGTAATGGCGCTCACGCCCGGAGAGGGTCATGCGCCAATCGGTATCACGCTCCTGCTGCGCCGTCTTACCGAAAGGCGCGGGTAGATCGATCGCTACACCCCGCAGGCTGGAGTCGACACGCAGCTTGCTGTCATCGCCATCCAGGGTCAGGCGCAGGCGATAAGGCAGCAGTCCGCTGACTGGCAGTTTCTGCGGTCCGCCCAGCCACTGACTGAGGGTATCGATCTGCACCTGTCCACGCAGATCGAAAACCGTACGCGCCAGCCCACGTGCACCCTCGGCGCTGATCTTGCCATGCACCTGACGCCCGAAGACCTCGGCGCGAACATCCGGCGCGCTCAGCCCGGCAGCGCTGTCGAAGCGAAATGCACCCTGAACCTTGCTCAGTTGCAGGTCGGGATTGGCCAATTTGAGGCTTGCTCCCTCGGTGGCGAAGTCCACCACCACACCAGGCGGTTGCCCCTTCTGCAGCGGAATATCCAGCTGCAGACGGCCAGCCAGAGGCCCTTCACCTTGCCAACCGGCAAAGATTTCTGCGGTCCCCAGAGGCGCTTCCTGCAACAGTTTGATGGCGTCACTCAGACTGCTCTGCACCTTGCCGTCGAGCTGCAGACGTGGTGGTTTGCCGTCGTGCAACAGCGGAATATTAGCCACGACATCGCTGACCTGGCTTTCCTGCAAGCCCCCGCTCTGTAGGCGCACGCGCACTGCATCGTCTTCGATCAGCACCTCACCCACGCCCTCACGCAACGCAGGCCAACCTGGCTGGAAGGCCAGTTCGGCATGCTTGACCTTGAAGAACAGGCTGAGGCTGCGTGCTCCCAATGGTGCGCCCTTGTTCAACGAACCCTGATACTGGAAGTAACCCTCCTCGACATGGCCCGCACGGATGGCCGTCTTCAGCCAATGATCGAGCTCGGCGCTCATGCCGGGCGCGCGGCTCGGCAGGTACTTCTCGGTATAAGAAGCATCGCCGTCGCGCATACCGACGCGCAGGTCCATGTAGTCCTCGGCCTCGGGGTCATGCAGCAGGCGGATCAGCATGTCTCCAGCGACCTGCCCCTCCTCGCCATCCACACGCATGTAGGGGCTGTACAAGGTCAGGCCGGTTTCACTCCAGTCCCAACTCAACCGGGCCTGAGCATGGCGGTAGCGCCAGGGCTCGGGAAACAGCTGATCCAGGTGCAGGGCGAAATTTTCGCTGTTCAGGCGCAGCTCGCCCTGGAACATATTGCCCGAGGCACTGCCAGTGACGTTCTCGGCGGCCGGCGCACCGTGATAGGCCTGAATGCCCACCTTGTCCAGATTGGCGGCGAACTGCAGGCGTTCGGCGCCTTCACGCCGGGGGTAGTAATCGAGCAGCAGGTTGTTGATCGCACCAACCGGCGCCAGCTCGCCCAGGACATCGCGGGCTTTGTCGGGCATCGGCACCAGCGCCTGCACCAGCGGCGCCCAGGCCGCAAGATCAAGACGATCAGCCGTCAGCGCCCAGCGCTCGTCAGGCTCGCCCACATCCTTTTGCTTCAGGTTCAGGTGCAATTCGCCGATACGCTGCTCACCATGGGTCAGGGCCAGGGAGTCGATCTGCGCCCGCACGCCCTGCTTGTCTTGAGCGAAGAAGGCGTTGAAGGCAAGGTCCTTGAGCGTCACCGCTTCATGCTTGGCCTGGCTGCCGGCCAGCTCGGGGGCATGCAGGCGCAAGGCACCTTTGTCCAGAACCAGGCCATGGCCTTGCAGCCACAGCTCTCCACCAGCCTGCAGACGCTCTACCTGCCAGTCACCGAGCAGCGACTTCGGCAGCCAGGCAGCCCAGTCGCTCTGCGGCAGGCTTAGATAAAGCTCGGATTGTGCCTCGCGCCAACTCTCGGGCTGCATGCGCGTACGCAAACGCAGCGCCACCGGTTGCCCATCAGGCAGCAGCAGGCGGCCGTCGAGACGCTGAGTGTTGTTGCCATAGCGCAGGCTCAGATTGACATAGCTGAGCAGCAGCGGCTCCTGATCCAGCGGCTGCACCACCACGCGACTGTCGAGCAGACTGATGCGGTGGACGATCTGCAACTGTTCCAGTAGCTGCTCGACATTCACCTCGGGACCGCTGCGCTGCGGCATCCCTTGTAACTGCCAGCCACCTTCGGCGTTCTGCTGTACGTTCAACTGCAGACCGTCGAACTGCAGGTGGGCGATGCGCGGCTGGCGTGCCAGCAGGCTGCCGCCCACGTCCGGCACCAGTTGTACCCGCTCCAGGCTCAAGCCTTCCTCGTCGCTACCCAGACGCACGTCATGCGCCTCCAGTACCGGGGCAAAACCCTGCCAACGGCCTTCGAGGCGACCGATGCGCACCGGCACACCCAACTGGGCCGTGGCACCGTCTTCCAGCTCGAGCCGATATTCGGCTACTAACGGCACCAGCTCACGGCCCAGGCTGACGTAAAGCGCCGCCAGCACCAGACCAGCGGCGCATAGACCGAGGCCCCAGCGCAGCAGCGCCGAAAAGAGGCGCGCCAGGGCGCTCACCTCGGAAGCCCCCGCGCTCAGAGCAGCACCACGTCGTACTGTTCCTGGGAATACATGGTTTCCACCTGGAACTTGATGGTACGTCCGATGAAGGCTTCCAGATCGGCGACGTTGCCCGACTCTTCATCGAGCAGGCGATCGACCACCTTCTGATTGGCCAGCACCCGGTAGCTTTCCGCCTGGTAGGCACGGGCTTCGCGCAGAATCTCGCGGAAGATCTCGTAGCAGATGGTCTCCGGCGTCTTCAGCTTGCCGCGTCCCTGACAGGCGCTGCAGGGCTCGCAGAGAATCTGCTCGAGACTTTCGCGCGTGCGCTTGCGCGTCATCTGCACCAGACCGAGCTCGGTGATGCCGATGATGTTGGTCTTGGCGTGATCACGCTCGAGCTGCTTTTCCAGGGTGCGCAGCACCTGGCGCTGATGCTCTTCATCTTCCATGTCGATGAAGTCGATGATGATGATGCCGCCCAGGTTGCGCAGGCGTAGCTGACGGGCAATCGCGGTAGCGGCCTCGAGGTTGGTCTTGAAGATGGTTTCCTCAAGCGTGCGATGGCCGACGAAGGCGCCGGTGTTGACGTCGATGGTGCTCATCGCCTCGGCAGGGTCGACCACCAGATAGCCGCCGGACTTTAGCGGCACCTTGCGCTCCAGCGCGCGCTGGATTTCATCCTCGACACCGTACAGATCGAAGATCGGCCGCTCACCGGGGTAATGCTCGAGGCGGTCGGCAATCTCCGGCATCAGCTCGGCAACGAACTGGGTGATTTTCTGGAAGGTTTCCCGCGAGTCCACGCGAATCTTCTCGGTACGTAGGCTGACCAGGTCACGCAAGGTGCGCAGCGCCAGGGACAGATCCTCGTAGATCACCACAGGCGCCTTGGCATTCTGGATCTGCGCGCCGATCTGATCCCAGAGGCGACGCAAATAACGGATGTCGATCAGAATTTCATCAGCGCCAGCACCCTCGGCTGCGGTGCGCAGGATGAAGCCGCCGGCCTCCTCGATGCCTTCGGCGGCAACACAATCGGCGACTACCTGCTTGAGGCGCTCACGCTCGGCCTCATCTTCGATCTTCAGGGAAATACCGACATGACTGGTGCGTGGCATGTACACCAGATACCGCGAAGGGATGGACAACTGCGTGGTCAGGCGCGCGCCCTTGCTGCCGATGGGGTCCTTGGTGACTTGCACCACCAGGCTCTGCCCTTCGTGAACCAGGGCGCTGATCGGCTCCACCGCCGAGCCTTCACGCGTGGAAATCTCGGAAGCATGAATGAAGGCCGCACGCTCCAGGCCAATATCGACGAAGGCCGCCTGCATGCCAGGCAGCACGCGCACCACTTTACCCTTGTAGATGTTGCCGACGATGCCGCGCTTCTGTGTACGCTCGACGTGCACTTCCTGCAGCACGCCGTTTTCCACCACCGCCACGCGCGACTCCATCGGCGTGATATTGATCAGAATCTCTTCGCTCATGCATCCATCCTGGTGATCATGCCGGCCGGGCTACTGCACCGCCCCGCGGACTCAAGCTTTCGGGCACGCCAAAAAACTACCTATGCTGCCACCGCCTGGGTTCTTAGCGCGGCCCTTTCGCCGGCAACTGCCAACAGGCAATACCGAATTCGCCAAGCAGCTCCGCAGTTTCGCACAGCGGCAGGCCGACCACTGCTGAATAGCTGCCCTGCAATCGATTGACGAACACGGCCGCCAACCCCTGGATACCATAACTTCCCGCTTTGTCACATGGCTCGCCGCTGGCCCAGTACGCTTCGATTTCCGCCTCGCTGATAGGACGAAAACTCACCTCACTGCTGACCACTCGCGCCGCCTCGCGGTCGCCACTGACCAGTGCCACAGCCGTCATCACCTGATGGCTACGCCCCGACAGGGCCTGCAGCATCGCACGTGACTCGGCGAAATCCTCTGGTTTACCCAGAATGCGTCCATCGAGCACCACAGCGGTATCGGCGCCCAACACCACGACATCCTTGCGCCCGCCCAAGGCGAGCAGACCGGCGCGCGCTTTCTCACGCGCCAAACGCTCTACATAGGCTGCCGCCGGCTCGGCTGGCAACGGATTTTCATCTATCGAGGCGATTTGCGTGACGCAAGGCACAGCGATCTGAGCCAGCAATTCACGGCGACGGGGCGAGGCGGAGGCCAGAAACAGCTCGGCCATGCGGGTATCTCCCTTGGCGAACCGCGGCCAGCCGTGCGGCAGGCCGCGTTCAGTTGACGTTGAGGCGCTGGTGCAATCCACGCAGGATGACGCAGATCCAGGGCCACAGCAGGGCGCTGACCAGTGCTGGAAGGATGAAGGCCAGGGTTGGCGGACGGCTGCCGGTCAAGGCGTTGAGCCACAGTTGAACCAACTGGGCGAGACCGAACACCACCATCAGCACCATGCTCTGCTGCCACATGGGAAACATGCGCAGACGCTGGTGCAGGCTCAGCACCAGGAAGGTGATCAGTGTGAGGATCAGCGCGTTCTGCCCGAGCAACGTGCCGAGCAGCACATCCTGCGCCAAACCAAGCACCCAGGCAGTGGTCAGGCCAACCCGGTGCGGCAGCGCCAGCACCCAGTAGGTGAGAATCAGGGCGACACACAGCGGACGACCGACCTGCATGAACTCTAGCATCGGCGCAACGCTGAGCAGCAGCGCGAAGACCAGGGTCAGCCAGATCACCCAGCCATTACGGGGCCTTACACCGACCATCAGTTCGCCTCCTGTGCGGGCGTGTCCGCGGCCGGAGCGACGCTCGACTCTGGCGCCTGTTCACCTTGGATACGTTCCTGTACGGCCTCGCGGTCGGCGGCTTCCTGAGCCTGGGCCGAATCGGAGGCACGTTGCTCTGGGCTGCGGCGATCGGAGAACACCAGCAGCAGGTAACGACTGCGATTGAGCGCCGCGGTCGGCGTGGCGCGAACGATGGCGAATGGCTGGCCGGAGTCATGGATGACCTCCTTGACCGTGGCGACCGGGTAGCCGGCCGGGAAACGCTGGCCCATGCCGGAGCTGACCAGCAGATCGCCTTCCTTGATGTCAGCGGTATCGGCGACGTGGCGCAGCTCGAGGCTTTCCGGGTTGCCGGTGCCGACAGCGATGGCGCGCAGGCCGTTACGGTTGACCTGCACGGGAATGCTGTGGGTGTTGTCGGTGAGCAGCAATACGCGCGAGGTATAGGGCATGACTTCCACCACCTGCCCCATCAGGCCGCGGGCATCGAGCACCGGCTGACCGAGGAACACGCAGTTTTTCTTGCTCTCGTCGACGCAGTCCTTCTCACCCTTGTCGATCAGGATGCGGTGCGTGTAGGGGTTGGGATCGACGCCGATCAGTTCGCTGACCAGCACTTCCTCGTCCACCAACGCTGCAGAGTTGAGCAGCTCGCGCAGGCGCACGTTCTGCTCGGTAAGGGTCGCCAACTTCTGCAGGCGGCGCTGCAGCAACAGGGCTTCGGCCTTGAGCTTCTCGTTTTCGGCCAGCAATTCGCTTCGCGAGGAAATTTGCTGGGTCGCGCCTTCCCAGGCTCGCACAGGCATCTCGGCCAGTTCGTACAGGGGCGTCAACACCATGCCCATCATGCTACGCACAGGTTTGAGCGTATCGAAGCGGGCGTCGACCACCATCAGCACTGCCGACAAAACGGCAAATACCAACATGCGAATGCCCAGCGAGGGACCTTTGGCGAAGAGCGGCTTAATGAGCTGCTCCTTGTGCGCCACGAGGGCGGAAAGCGCGCGAATTCATGCGAAGGGCGAACCGGTCTGGCGAAGGTTGGGCCGAGTGTACTGCAATGCTCGAATATGCGCGTGCCGCCCGGAGGCGGCACGGCAAGCGTCCACAGCCGCGGGGCTCACTCGGTGGAGAGCAGGTCCATGGCGTGGCGATCCATCATTTCCAGGGCCTTGCCGCCGCCGCGGGCGACGCAGGTCAGCGGGTCTTCGGCGACGATCACCGGCAGACCGGTTTCCTGGCTCAGCAGTTTGTCCAGATCACGCAGCAGCGCGCCACCACCGGTCAGCACCAGGCCGCGCTCGGCAATGTCCGAGGCCAGCTCGGGCGGCGATTGTTCCAAAGCGCTCTTGACCGCCTGAACGATGGTCGCCAGGGACTCCTGCAGCGCTTCGAGCACTTCGTTGGAATTCAGGGTAAAGCTGCGCGGTACGCCCTCGGCCAGGTTGCGGCCGCGTACGTCGACTTCGCGGATCTCGCCGCCCGGGTAGGCAGTGCCAATTTCCTGCTTGATACGCTCGGCGGTGCCTTCACCGATCAGCGAGCCGTAGTTGCGACGCACGTAGGTGATGATGGCTTCGTCGAAGCGGTCGCCGCCGACGCGAACGGACTCGGCATAGACCACGCCGTTCAGGGAAATCAGGGCGATCTCGGTGGTACCGCCGCCGATGTCGACGACCATCGAGCCACGAGCCTCCTCGACCGGCAAGCCGGCACCGATGGCAGCGGCCATCGGTTCTTCGATCAGGAACACTTCGCGTGCACCGGCGCCGAGCGCCGATTCACGAATGGCGCGACGCTCGACCTGAGTCGACTTGCACGGCACGCAGATCAGCACGCGTGGCGACGGCTGCAGGAAGCTGTTCTCGTGAACCTTGTTGATGAAGTACTGCAGCATCTTTTCGCAGACGCTGAAGTCGGCGATCACACCGTCTTTCATCGGGCGAATGGCGGAGATGTTGCCAGGCGTACGACCGAGCATGCGCTTGGCGTCGGTGCCAACGGCCACGACACTTTTCTGATTGCCATGGGTACGAATCGCGACCACTGACGGCTCATTCAGGACGATACCGCGCTCGCGCACATAAATAAGGGTATTGGCAGTGCCCAGGTCGATCGACAGATCGCTGGAAAACATGCCACGCAGTTTCTTGAACATTAGGAAGGGACCCTAGGCAACGCGTGGGTAAAAGTCAGACGCGGAAAAACGCGCGGGTAAAAAGTGCGGCAAACTCTAACAACGGCAGGGATTTTGAGCAAGGCGGCAATATGGTAGATTGCCTGTTTTTCCGGGCCTTGTAGCTGCACATCGCGGCCTTTGACCACTGGCTCGCGACATCCGTTCCCTGCATGCCCTCTCTGTCACACTTCCACTGGAGAACCCCCGATGGCGCTTGAACGCTCCGAGGTGGAAAAAATCGCCCACCTGGCCCGCCTGGGTCTGAACGAAGGCGATATTCCGCAAACCACCGAGACCCTGAACAACATCCTCGGCCTGATCGACCAGATGCAGGCGGTCGACACCCAGGGCATCGAACCCTTGGCCCACCCGCTGGAAGCCACCCAGCGCTTGCGTGCTGACGTGGTCACCGAGAGCAACCAGCGCGACGCCTACCAGGCCATCGCCCCGGCCGTGGAAAGCGGTCTGTACCTCGTGCCGAAAGTCATCGAATAAAGGAAAGGGCCCGACATGCATCAACTGACCTTGGCCGAGATCGCCCGCGGCCTCGCCGACAAGCAATTCTCCGCCGAAGAGCTGAGCCGCAGTTTGCTTGCGCGCATCGCGCAACTCGACCCGCAGCTCAACAGCTTCATCACCGTCACCGAGGATCTGGCCATCGAGCAGGCCAAGGCCGCTGATGCACGCCGCGCCGCCGGTGAAAACGGTCCACTGCTCGGCGCCCCGATCGCGCACAAGGATCTGTTCTGTACCAACGGCGTGCTGACCTCCTGTGGTTCGAAAATTCTCACCGGCTTCAAGGCCCCCTATGACGCCACCGTGGTCGAGAAGCTGGCCGCCGCCGGCACTGTCACCCTGGGCAAGCTGAACATGGACGAATTCGCCATGGGCTCAGCCAACGAATCCAGCCACTACGGCCCGGTGAAGAACCCTTGGGACACCAGCCGCGTACCGGGCGGCTCCTCGGGTGGTTCGGCAGCCGCCGTTGCCGCGCGCCTGCTGCCGGCCGCTACCGGCACCGACACTGGCGGCTCGATTCGCCAGCCAGCCGCACTGACCAACCTTACCGGCATCAAACCGACCTACGGCCGCGTCTCGCGCTGGGGCATGATCGCCTATGCTTCCAGCCTCGATCAGGGTGGCCCGTTGGCTCGCACCGCCGAGGACTGTGCCCTGCTGCTCGGCGCCATGGCCGGCTTCGATGCCAAGGACTCCACCAGCGTCGATCAGCCGGTCGATGACTACCTGGCGGCGCTGGCCCAGCCGCTGGCCGGCCTGCGCATCGGTCTGCCCAAGGAATACTTCGGCGCCGGCCTCGATGCGCGCATCGGTGAGAAGGTGATGGCTGCGGTCGAGGAGCTGAAAAAGCTCGGCGCCACCGTCAAGGACATCAGCCTGCCGAACATGCAGCACGCGATCCCGGCCTACTACGTGATCGCGCCAGCAGAAGCCAGCTCCAACCTGTCGCGTTTCGACGGCGTGCGCTTCGGCTACCGCTGCGAAAACCCCAAAGACCTGCAGGATCTGTACAAGCGCTCGCGCGAGGAAGGCTTCGGTGCTGAAGTGAAGCGCCGCATCATGGTTGGCACCTATGCGCTGTCCGCCGGTTACTACGATGCCTACTACATCAAGGCCCAGCAGATTCGCCGGCTGATCAAGAACGACTTCGTCGCGGCCTTCAAGGAGGTCGACGTGATCCTCGGCCCGACCACGCCGAACCTGGCCTGGAAACTCGGCGAAAAGAACGCCGACCCTGTTTCCGCCTATCTGGAAGACATCTACACCATCACCGCCAACCTGGCCGGCATCCCCGGCCTGTCGATGCCAGCCGGCTTCATCGACGGCCTGCCGGTGGGTGTGCAGTTGCTCGGCAACTACTTCCAGGAAGGTCGTCTGCTCAACGTCGCGCACCAGTACCAGCAGGTCAGCGACTGGCACAAACAAGTACCGAGCGGCTTCTGAGGACGATAAAGATGCAGTGGGAAACAGTCATCGGGCTCGAGATTCACGCTCAGCTCAGCACCCAATCGAAGATTTTCTCGGCCAGCGCCACCACCTTTGGCGCTGAGCCCAACACCCAGGCCAGCCTGGTCGACCTCGGCATGCCCGGCACCCTGCCGGTGCTTAACGCCGAAGCCGTGCGCATGGCCTGCCAGTTCGGTCTGGCCATCGATGCCGAGATCGCCGAGCGTAATATCTTCGCGCGCAAGAACTACTTCTACCCGGACCTGCCCAAGGGCTACCAGACCAGCCAGATGGATCACCCCATCGTCGGCAAGGGCTTCCTCGACATCGCCCTGGAAGACGGCACCGTCAAGCGCATCGGCATCACCCGTGCGCACCTGGAAGAAGACGCCGGCAAGAGCCTGCACGAAGACTTCCAGGGCATGAGCGGCATCGACCTGAACCGCGCCGGCACGCCGTTGCTGGAAATCGTCTCCGAGCCGGACATCCGTTCGGCCAAGGAAGCAGTCGCCTACGTCAAGGCCATCCACGCCCTGGTGCGCTACCTGGGCATCTGCGACGGCAACATGGCCGAAGGCTCGCTGCGCTGCGACTGCAACGTGTCGGTACGCCCCAAGGGCCAGGCCGAGTTCGGCACCCGCGCCGAGATCAAGAACGTCAACTCGTTCCGCTTCATCGAGAAAGCCATCAATCACGAAGTTCAGCGTCAGATCGAGCTGATCGAGGACGGCGGCAAGGTGGTACAGGAAACCCGTCTGTACGATCCTAACAAGGATCAGACCCGCTCCATGCGCAGCAAGGAAGAAGCCAACGACTACCGTTACTTCCCCTGCCCGGACCTGCTGCCGGTGGTGATCGAGCGCAGCTTCCTCGACGAATTGCGCGCGGCCCTGCCCGAGCTGCCGCCGCAGAAGCGCGAGCGCTTCGAGAACCAGTACGCGCTGTCGGCCTACGATGCCAGTGTATTGAGCGCCAGCCGCGAGCTGGCCGACTACTTCGAAGTGGTCGCCAAGACCTGTGACGATGCCAAGCTGGCCGCCAACTGGGTGATGGGCGAGCTGTCCAGCCTGCTCAACAAGGACAACCTGGAGATCGACCAGTCGCCGGTGTCCGCCGAGCAACTGGGCGGCATGATCCTGCGCATCAAGGACAACACCATCAGCGGCAAGATCGCCAAGATGGTCTTCGAAGCCCTGGCTGCCGGTGAAGGCGCAACGGCTGATGAAGTGATCGAGAAGAAGGGCCTCAAGCAGGTCACCGATTCCGGCGCCATCGAGAAGATGCTCGACGAAGTGCTGGCGGCCAACGCCGAACAGGTCGAGCAGTACCGCACCAGCGACGAAGCCAAGCGCGGCAAGATGTTCGGCTTCTTCGTCGGGCAGGCCATGAAAGCCTCCAAGGGCAAGGCCAACCCGGGGCAAGTGAACGAACTGCTGAAGAAAAAGCTCGAAGGCTGAGCCGGACCGCTTCGCTTACGCTAGCTGCAACGACGCCGGGCTCGCCCGGCGTTTTTTTATGGAGTCCATGAACATGATGATCCGTAGCCCGGATGCAATCCGGGAACCTTCACTGCCCCGGATTTTATCTAGGCTACAGACCCTTGCCCTGCTCGGCGCTCTCACCCTGCTCGGCGGCTGCTCCACGTTCGGCGGCGGCCCAGGCGGCAGCGAAACCGGCAAGGCCTCCTACTACGGTGACCGCCACCACGGCCAGCGTACGGCCAGCGGCGAACGTTTCGATCAGAACGCGCTGACCGCCGCGCATCGCACCCTGCCCTTTGGCACGCGGGTACGGGTGACCAACCTGAACAACGAGCGCAGCGTGGTGTTGCGCATCAACGACCGCGGGCCCTTCGTGCGCGGCCGGGTTATCGATGTTTCCCGGGCCGCCGCAACGCAACTGGACATGCTGCGCGCAGGCGTGGTGCCGGTCAGGGTCGAAGCACTGGACTGAGGAACAATTGGCAACAAAATCTTTCTGGCGCATCTAGCGGTCAATAATGCCATCGCTACACTAACCGCACTTTTTTCGGAGCTACCCTGCAATGACCCTGATGACCTATGTCTACCTGATCGCCGGCCTGGTGCTGCTGGTTGCCGGCGCCGAGGTATTGGTACGCGGCGCCGCCAAGCTGGCCGCACAGTTCGGCATTCCGCCACTGGTGATCGGCCTGACCGTGGTGGCCTTCGGCACCAGCGCGCCGGAAACCGCAGTCAGCGTGCAATCGGCCTTCAACGGCAGTGGCGATCTGGCCATCGGCAACGTGATCGGCAGCAATATCGCCAACGTCCTGCTGATTCTCGGTGTGACTGCCCTGGTCGCACCGCTGGTCGTCTCGCGCCAGCTGATCCGCCTCGACGTGCCGATCATGATCGGCGCCAGCCTGGTCACCTTTGGCCTGGCCTGGGACGGCGAACTGAGTCGCCTCGACGGCACTCTGCTGTTCGGTGGTGTGCTGGCCTACACCGGCTTCCTGATCTACAGCGCGCGCAAGGACAAGGGCGGCGATGATGACGAATTCGCCAAGGAATTCGGCCTCGACGAGGCGCCCAAGCCCTACGCCTGGGCCGTCAACCTGGGCCTGATCATCGCCGGCCTGGTGCTGTTGGTGGCAGGTTCAAACTTCCTGGTCGAAGGCGCAGTGACGCTTGCACGAGCACTGGGAATTTCGGAGCTGGTCATCGGTTTGACGGTTGTCGCTGTCGGCACGTCGCTGCCGGAGTTGGCCACTTCGATCATCGCCGCCATCAAGGGTGAGCGCGATATCGCCGTGGGCAATATCGTCGGCAGCAACATCTTCAACCTGCTCTGCGTGCTGGGCCTGGCCTCGCTGGTCTCGCCGACCGCCATTTCGGTGTCGCCCAATGCCCTGGCGTTCGATTTCCCGGTCATGATTGCCGTCGCCGTTGCATGCCTGCCGATCTTCTTCGCCGGTTACCGCATCAACCGTTGGGAAGGTCTACTGTTTCTGGCGTATTACGTGGCCTACACCCTCTACCTGATCCTGTCTTCCACGGGGCGCCCCTTCGCTGACGTGATGGGCGAAGCCATGCTGGGTTACGTGCTGCCATTGACCGCCATCACCCTGGTAATCATCGCCGGGCGCGCCTGGCACAAACAACGCGGCGAGCAGGTGTGAACATGAGCGAGAACCATGACCGCGGTCTGCAGGTACGTCGTGAAGTGATGGGCGATGCATTCGTCGATCGCGCCCTGAACAATGCCACCGAGCTTACCCAGCCATTGCAGGACTTCGTCAACGAACATGCCTGGGGTGGCGTCTGGACGCGCAGCGGCCTGCCACGCGCGACACGCAGCCTGATCACCCTGGCTGCGCTGACCGCGCTGAAATGCCCGCAGGAACTCAAAGGCCATGTGCGTGGCGCGCTGAACAACGGCTGCACCGTCGAGGAAATTCGCGAAACTCTGCTGCACTGCGCGGTTTACGCTGGTGTACCAGCCAGCATCGATGCCTTCCGCGCGGCGCAGGAAGTGATCGACGAGTGGCAGAACAACACCAATTCGTAGTGTGTGCCGTGCGCACCAACCGTCAGAGCCATCGGTGCGCACGGCGCACCCTATAAAAGCTGGTGACCGCTTCCTCTAGATCCAGCCACCCCATTGCAACAACAACAAACCGATGTTGGTGGTGACCACCGCCGCCAGCGTGGTGATCACGATGATGGCTGCCGCCAGCTCATGGTTGGCGCCCACTGCACGGGCCATGACGAAGCTGGCCGCCGCCGTGGGGCTGGCGAAATAGAGGAAGAGGATTGCCAGGTCCGCGCCGCGAAAGCCCAACAGCCAGGCGCCAGAGGTACTCAGCAGGGGCAGCCAGACCATTTTCATCATGCCCGAGCCGATCGCGGTGCCGCTGCTGCGATGCAGCGACGCCAGGCTCAGCGTGCCGCCGATACAGATCAGCGCCAGCGGCAAGGTCATCTGCGCGAAGTACTCGGCCGAGGTCAGAAACCACTGCGGTAGCGGGATCTTCCAGTAGGCGATCGGTACGGCCAACAGCACGCCGATGATCATCGGATTGGTCACGATGCTGCGTACGATGGCCTTGGCACCAGGCTTCACGCCTGTGCTGTAGATGGCCAACACGACGGCCGAGAGCGCGTTGTAGCAGAGGATCACCAGCGCCGCGAGCAGTGAGCCGACCGACAGACCGTAGTCGCCATACATGCTGGTGGCCAGCGCCAGACCGACAATGCCGTTGTTACCACGGAAGGCACCCTGGGTGTAGATACCACGGTCCTCGAACGGTACCCGCCAGATCGCCCAGGCCCAGGCAACGAAGAACGAGGCCACGGTAGCCAGGAAAAAGTAGGTCAGCAGTTGCGGCTGCATGGCCGCATCCAGGTCGGCCTTGACTACGCCAAGAAACAGCAGGGTCGGCATGGTGCCGCGAAACACCAGGCTCGAGGCCGTATCGATGAAGGGGGTATCGATCCAGCGTACACGCTTGAGTATCACGCCGAGAAACAGCATGGCGAACACGGGCGCAGTGATGGCGAGGGTTTGTGCTGCGACGGCGAACATAGGGCACCAGAGTTGTCTGACGACCTATGTTAGCTGGCTAAGCATTTATCGGCCATGGGCACAGGACACCAATATTCGCTCGCGCAGATCGCTGGGGGCATTGCATTTCACCCGCGGCCAGGCCGCTGAGCCAGATGTTTCGCAGCTAAAGCCGCTCTTACAAAAAGCACGCTCGATACGCTGCAGCGCCTCAGCGGCGAACCGGGCGCTTCTGCAATTTACGCTGCAACGTGCGGCGGTGCATGCCCAGGGCGCGTGCGGTGGCGGAGATGTTGCCCTCGTGCTCGGCCAGCACGCGCTGGATGTGCTCCCATTGCAGGCGGTCCACCGACATCGGGTTTTCCGGCACCAGGCTGTCCAGGTCGGCGTGTTCGGAGAGCAGCGCAGTGAGCACATCGTCAGCATCGGCCGGCTTGCACAGGTAGTTGGCCGCACCGCGCTTGATGGCCTCCACCGCGGTGGCGATGCTGGAATAGCCGGTGAGGATCACCACACGCATCTCGGCGTCCAGCTCCAGCAGCTTGGGCAATAGCACCAGGCCGGAGTCGCCTTCCATCTTCAGGTCGACCACGGCGTAATCCGGCAGGTCGTCCTTGGCCAGCGCCAGGCCTTCTTCGGCGCTGGACGCGGTGGATACGCGCAAACCGCGGCGGCTCATGGCGCGCGCCATCACGCGGGTAAAGGTGGGGTCGTCGTCGACCAGCAGCAGATGGGGATGCTCTTCACCTTCGAACAGGGACTCGTCGCTCATGCTGGGTATTCCTTGTCAGGCCGCGCCATAGGCTCGCGGCAACTTCAATTCGGTGAGGGTGCCGCCTTCTTCATGGTTATACAACTTAACCGTACCACCGGCACGCGTCACACTGGCCTGGCTGAGGAACAATCCAAGACCGAAGCCCTTGCCCTTGGTGGTGAAGAAGGGGCGACCAAGCTGCTCGGCGATGGCCAGCGGTACGCCGGCACCATGATCGCGAATGCTCAGACGCAGCCACTGATGATCCCAGTCCAGGCGGATATCGAGCTTGTCCGGGCAGGCATCGGCAGCGTTGTTCAGCAGGTTGAGCAGCGCCTGGGTGAGATCGGCCGGAGGCATGATGCGCGGCGGCGTACCACGGCCCAGGCACTGATAGCGGTAGCTGGCTTCCGGGCGCATCAGGTGCCAGCGATTGAGGGTGGTTTCCAACCATTCGACGCAGGACTGCTCGACCACTGCCTGACGCCGATCATTCTCGGCAGCACGCACCAGTTGCTGCAGGGTGTATTTGCACAACTTGACCTGCTCTTGCAGCAAGGCCAGGTCGTCCTGCAGCGCCGGCTTGTCACGGTATTCCTGGCGCAGCTCCTTGAGCAGCACGCTCATGGTGCCCAGCGGCGTACCCAGCTCATGCGCGGCGCCAGCGGCCTGAGTGGCCACAGCCAGCAGTTGCTGGTCGCGCAGGCTTTCCTCGCGGCGTTCGGCGCGTAGCTCGTCCTGGCGGCGTAGTTCCTCGGCCATCTTGGCCACGAAGAAGGTGATCAACGCAGCAGACAGGGCAAAGCTCAGCCACATGCCATAGACCAGCAGGCTCTCACGCGCCGCCGGCAACTCGAGTGGATGCGTCCACACCAGCAGCAATGTGTAGCCGGCCAGCGCCATACCGGCCAGGACGATGGTGAACATCCACGGAAGCGTTGCGGCGGCAATGGTCAGTGGCACCAAGTAATAGGACACGAAGGGGTTGGTCGAACCGCCCGAGTAATACAGCAGCACGCTGTGGATGATCAGGTCGCAGCCCAGCTGCACGGCGTACTCGACCTCGGTCACAGGCCACGGGCCGCGCAAGCGCAAGGCCGTGCCAAGGCACAACAGCAGAGAAACGCCGAGAGTGACCGACAATTGCAACCAGGGTAGCGGTAGCATGCCCGACTTGTAGGCGAGACCGACCGAGCCCGCCTGAGCTGCCAGCACCAGAATACGGATAAGGGTCAGACGCCAGAGATTCTGGCGACTGGCGGACAATAACTGCACGGGTTCGAGCATGAAGACTCCCTTGACTGGGAGCGAGTATAACCAAGCCCGACGCGGCCTTCCGCCGCTGCGGCAACCGGACGCACACTTCGCCGTAGCCCGCTCGGTGGGCAGGATGAAAAAAAATTGCACGGCATTAACCCGGATCGCGACTCGCCTTCGTCTAACCTCGGGAAACGGCCACAAGGCCATCGAAAAAGGAACCGCACATGCGCACCATGACCCGTATCGCCACCGCCCTCGCCCTCACCGCCGCCAGCCTGGCCAGCACCGGCCTGCTGGCCGCCGAGGCGCGTTACAACCAGATCGCCCTGCGCGCCGAGGTCAATCAGGAAGTGGCGCACGATCTGATGCACGTCACCCTCTATACCGAAGCGCAGCACAACGACCCGGCCAAACTGGCCGCCGAGATCACCACTACCCTCAACAAGACGCTGGAGCAGGTGCGTCAGGTCAAGGGCGTGGCGGTCAAACTCGGCAGCCGCAACAGCTACCCGGTGTATGACGACAAGGGCCAGAAGATCACCGCCTGGCGCGAGCGCGCCGAGGTGCGCCTGGAAAGCGCTGACTTCGCCCGCTTGTCCACCCTCACCGGTGAATTGCTGCAATCGATGAAGATGGCCGGCATGGATTTCAGCATCGCCACCGACACCCGCAAAACCCGTGAAGACGCCATGCTCAAGGACGCCGTGAATGCCTTCAAGGCGCGCGCGCAACTGGCTACCGAAGCGCTGGGTGGCAAGGGCTACAAGCTGGTCAGCCTGAACCTCAACACCGGTGGCTTCCAGCCGCCAATGGCCATGCGCAACTTCGAAGCCAAGGGCATGGCGATGATGGACTCGGCCCCCACACCGCAAATCGAAGCCGGCACCAGCCAGGTCACGGTCAGCGCCGATGGCGTCATCGAAGTGCAGATGCCCTGAACCACGCTCCGCAACAAAGCAGCGCCGTTATCGCCAGATAACGGCGTTTTGCCATCTTTTCTCTGCAACTTTTTCATAAATGCGACAGCAAATTACAGCGCTGTAGCGCTAACCATTTTCCACACGGCGCCCCTCTTGCCTCAGGCACAAGGCCTGCATAGTTTCGTTGGTGGTTTCTACAAGAGACTCCTCAAGGACCACAACCACAACAACGATGAGGTCAAGATGCGCAAGAACGCCGTTATCCAGGCTTTAATCACCGCTGGGCTGATCGCCGGCGCCCCCCTCGCCAGCGCCGCCAACCTGGTGTTCTGTTCCGAAGGCAGCCCGGCCGGTTTCGACCCAGGCCTGTACACCACCGGCACCGATTTCGACGCCGCCGCGGAAACCATCTTCAACCGCCTGACCCAGTTCGAGCGCGGCGGCACCAAGGTCGAGCCCGGCCTGGCGCAAAGCTGGGAAGTGTCCGACGACGGCCTGACCTACACCTTCAAGCTGCGCCCCGGGGTGAAATTCCACACCACCGATTACTTCAAGCCCAGCCGCGAGTTCAATGCCGACGACGTGCTATTCACCTTTGGCCGCATGCTCGACAAGGACCACCCGTTCCGCAAGGCGTACCCCACCGAGTTTCCCTACTTCACCGACATGGGCATGGACAGCAACATCGCCAAGCTGGAGAAGCTCGATGACATGACCGTGCGCGTCACTCTCAACGAAGTGGACGCCGCCTTCGTGCAGAACCTGGCGATGAGCTTTGCCTCGATCCAGTCTGCCGAGTACGCCGACCAGTTGCTCAAAGCTGGCAAGGCCGCTGACATCAACCAGAAACCCATCGGCACCGGCCCCTTCGTGTTCAGCCGTTACCAGAAGGACGCGGTGATCCGTTACAAGGGTAACCAAGACTACTGGAAGCCCGAGGATGTGAAGGTCGACAACCTGATCTTCGCCATCAATACCGACTCGTCCGTGCGCATGCAGAAACTGCGTGCCGGCGAATGCCATGTCACCCTGTTCCCACGCCCGGCCGACATCGCCTCGCTTCAGCAGGACGCCAAGCTGAAGATGCCCGAGCAGGCCGGCTTCAACGTCGGCTACATCGCCTACAACGTTACCCACCCACCGTTCGACAAACTGGAAGTGCGCCAGGCGCTGGACATGGCGGTGAACAAGCAGGCAATTCTCGACGCCGTTTACCAGAACGCCGGGCAGTTGGCCGTCAACGGTATGCCGCCGACCCAGTGGTCGTATAACGAAGACATCAAGGACCCGGCCTTCGACCCGAAAAAAGCCAAGGAGCTGCTCACAGCTGCAGGCGTCAAGGAAGGCACCGAGATCACCTTGTGGGCCATGCCGGTACAGCGCCCGTACAACCCCAACGCCAAGCAGATCGCCGAGATCCTGCAGGCCGACTGGGCCAAGATCGGCATCAAGGCACGCATCGTCACCTACGAGTGGGGCGAATACCTCAAGCGCGCCAAGGCCGGCGAGCACGACGCCATGCTGATCGGCTGGAGCGGCGACAACGGTGATCCCGACAACTGGCTCGGCACCCTTTATGGCTGCGACGCGGTCGACGGCAACAACTTCTCCAAATGGTGCTTCGAGGACTACGACAAGCTGGTCAAGGCCGCCAAACGCACCACCGACGTAGCCGAACGCACCGAGCTGTACAAACAGGCGCAGGTGATCCTCAAGCGCGAGGTGCCGATCACTCCGCTGGCCCACTCCACCGTGTACCAGCCGATGCGCAAGGAAGTGCAGGACTTCCGTATCAGCCCGTTCGGCATCAACTCGTTCTATGGTGTAGGTATCGGCAAGTAACAATCTGCATCGGCGCCCTTGAAGGGGCGCCGATTGCAGGACGTTCAACCAGGAGCCAGCATGCCTACCTTTCCCCTTCTGCGCGGCAGTTTGCTGTTTGCCGCGCTGCTTGCCGCGCAGGCCCAGGCGGCCAACCTGGTGGTCTGCAGCGAAGCCAGCCCGGAAGGCTTCGATATCGTTCAATACACCGCAGCCACCACCGCCGATGCAACGGCGGAAACCCTGTTCGAACGCTTGGTGGACTTCGCCCCCGGCAGCACCGAAATCGTCCCGGCATTGGCAGAAAGTTGGAAAATAGCCGATGACGGTCTGAGCTACACCTTCACCCTGCGCCAGGGAGTGAAATTCCATGCCAACCAGGGCTTCAGCCCGACTCGTGAGCTCAATGCCGATGACGTGCTATGGAGTTTCCAGCGCCAGCTCGACCCGGCACATCCCTGGCACAAGTTGTCGCTGCGCGGCTTCCCCTATGCCGAGGCCATGGGCCTGGCGCAGTTGATCGAGCGTATCGACAAGCTCGACGAGCATCGCGTGCGCTTCGTTCTCAAACACCCGGAAGCGCCCTTCCTGGCCAACCTGGCCATGGGCTTCGCCTCGATCTATTCGGCCGAGTATGCCGAGCACCTGCTCGCAACGAATACCCCCGAACGCCTGAACAATGCCCCGATTGGCACCGGGCCTTTCGTGTTCGAGCGCTATGCCAAGGACGCCCAGGTACGCTTTCGCGGCAACCCGGATTACTGGAATGGCGCACCGCAGGTCGAGCGCCTGATACTGGCCATCAGCCCCGAGCCCAACGTGCGCCAGCAAAGGCTAAAGGCAGGCGACTGCCAGATCACCCTGTTCCCACGCCCCGTCGACATCCCGGCCATGAGAGCCGACCCGAAACTGCAGGTGCTGGAGATGGATTCGCTGCTCACCGCCTATATCGGCATCAACACCCGTCATCCGCCGCTGGACGACGTGCGCGTGCGCCAGGCGCTGAACCTGGCCTTCGACAAGGCCGCCTACATTCGCGCGCAGTATGGCGAAGGCAATGCCACGCCGGCCGTGGCGCCCTACCCGGCTACCCTGTGGGGCCACGACGACACGCTGCAGGACTGGCCGCACGATCCCGAACGCGCCCGCCAGTTGCTGGCCGAGGCCGGTCACGCCGATGGCTTCGCCCTGTCGATCTGGACCCGCCCCGGCGGCGGGCCGACCAACCCCAACCCTGGTATTGGCGCACAGATGCTGCAGGCCGATCTAGCCGCCATCGGCATTCGCAGCGATATTCGCGTGTTCGAGTGGGGCGAGCTGATCAAGCGCGCCAAGAACGGTGAGCACGACCTGGTACTCATGGGCTGGGCCGGTGACAACGGTGACCCGGACAACTTCCTCACCCCCAACCTGTCCTGCGCCGCGGCCGAGAGCGGCGAGAACCAGGCAGGGTGGTGCGACCAGACCTTCGATGCCCTGATCACCCAGGCACGTCGCGAACCCGAGCAGAGCAAACGCGCCGCGCTGTATCGCCAGGCCCTGACGATCTTCCATGAGCAGGCGCCGTGGATCGCCCTGGCCCACCCGAAACAGTTCGCAGCGTTGCGCAAAGGCGTCGAGGGCTTCGTGCTCAGCCCGCTGGGCTCGAACAACTTTGCCCGGGTGAAGCTGCCGTGAGCCGTCCGCGCCACGCTTTTGTGGGAGGGGCTTTAGCGGCGAACCTGTCGTCGCTGAAGCGCCTCCCACAAGGCACCGGTCACTCCGCGAATGCCCCGGATTGCATCCGGGCTACGCACTATCCAAAACGACACCGGGCCATGCAGTCCGGTGAGCACATACCGTCATGGAGTCAAAACGCCTGATGCTGTCATTTATCGCCAGACGCCTGGGGCTGCTGATCCCCACCTTCTTCGGCGTCACCCTGCTGACCTTCGCGCTGATCCGCCTGATCCCCGGTGACCCGGTGGAGGTGATGATGGGCGAACGCCGCGTCGACCCGGAAATGCACGCCCAGGCCATGGAGCGTCTGGGGCTGAACAAGCCGTTGTACCAGCAGTACTTCGACTACATCGGGCAACTCGCCAGCGGCAACCTCGGCGAATCGCTGCGCTCGCGTGAAAGCGTGTGGAACGAGTTTCTCACCCTGTTTCCCGCCACCGTCGAACTGGCCCTGGCCGCTTTGCTATTTGCCGGCACCCTGGGCCTGATCGCCGGGGTGGTCGCCGCACTCAAGCGCGGTACAGCGCTGGATCACGGCGTGATGAGCATTGCCCTGACCGGCTATTCCATGCCGATATTCTGGTGGGGCCTGCTGCTGATCATGTTCTTCTCGGTGGGCCTAGGCTGGACACCGGTTTCAGGACGTATCGATCTGCTCTACGACATCCCGCCGGTCACCGGCTTCATGCTGATCGACACACTGCTTTCCGACGAGCCAGGCGCCTTCGTCGACGCCCTGCGCCACCTGATCCTGCCGGCCATCGTGCTCGGCACCATCCCGCTGGCGGTGATCGCGCGCATGACCCGCTCGGCCATGCTCGAAGTGCTGCGCGAGGACTACATCCGCACCGCGCGGGCCAAAGGCCTGTCGCCGACGCGCGTGGTCTTCGTGCATGGCCTGCGCAATGCCTTGATCCCGGTGCTGACCGTGTTCGGCCTGCAGGTCGGCACCCTGCTGGCCGGTGCCGTGCTGACCGAGACCATCTTCTCCTGGCCGGGCATCGGCAAGTGGTTGATCGAAGCCATCGGTGCCCGCGACTACCCGGTTGTGCAAAACGGCATTCTGCTGATCGCCTGCCTGGTGATCCTGGTCAACTTCACCGTGGACATCCTCTATGGCCTGGCCAACCCACGTATTCGCCATCAGAAGTAAGGAAGGCGCCATGCATAGCCACATCGTTTGTGTAGGGTGGATGACACGCTTTTCATCCACCGTGAAAACACGCCGGGGGACGGGTGAAGCGTCGTCCACCCTACAAGAGGTGCGCCCATGACCACCTCCACCCCACTCGACCAGAGCCTGCTCTACCCTTCGCCGCTGAAAGAGTTCTGGCAAGCCTTCGCCCACAACACCGGCGCCCTCGGCGGCCTGGCGTTCATGATCCTGCTGGTGTTCTGCGCACTGTTCGCCCCCTGGGTCGCACCGCACGATCCCAGCGAGCAGTACCGCGACTTCCTGCTCACCCCGCCGGTGTGGCTGGAAGGCGGCCAATGGCAGTTCCTGCTCGGCACCGACGAACTGGGCCGCGACCTGCTCTCGCGCTTGATCCACGGTGCACGCCTATCGCTGCTGATCGGCCTGGCATCGGTGCTGCTGTCGCTGATTCCCGGCATCCTGCTGGGCCTGGTCGCCGGCTTTTTCCCGCGTCTGCTCGGCCCCGGCATCATGCGTCTGATGGACATCATGCTGGCGCTGCCCTCGCTGCTGCTGGCGGTGGCCATCGTCGCCATCCTCGGCCCAGGGCTGATCAACACCATCTTCGCCATCGCCATCGTCTCACTGCCTTCCTATGTGCGCCTGACTCGCGCGGCCGTGATGGGTGAACTGAACCGAGACTACGTCACCGCTGCGCAGCTGGCCGGCGCCAATCTGCCACGGCTGATGTTCGTCACCGTGCTGCCCAACTGCATGGCACCGTTGATCGTGCAGGCCACCCTGAGCTTTTCCTCGGCGATTCTCGACGCGGCCGCACTGGGCTTTCTCGGCCTCGGCGTACAACCGCCGACGCCCGAGTGGGGCACCATGCTGGCCTCGGCGCGCGACTACATCGAGCGCGCCTGGTGGGTGGTGAGCCTGCCCGGCCTGGCGATTCTGCTCAGCGTGCTGGCGATCAACCTGATGGGCGACGGCCTGCGCGATGCGCTCGACCCGAAATTGAAGAATGCGCAGTGAGGAGCCAGGAATGAGCCTGCTGAATATCCGCAATCTCTCCGTACGCTTCGGCCCCGGCATGCCGGTGGTCGATGGCCTCGATCTCAGCGTCGAGCAGGGCGAAGTGCTGGCCATCGTCGGCGAATCGGGTTCCGGCAAGTCGGTCACCATGATGGCGCTGATGGGCCTGATCGACGCCCCCGGCATCGTCCAGGCCGACTGCATGCAGTTCGACGGCACCGACATGCTGCGCTTGAAGGGCCGCCAGCGTCGGCACATCGTTGGCAAGGATCTGGCCATGGTCTTCCAGGATCCGATGACCGCTCTCAACCCCAGCTACACCGTGGGTTTCCAGATCGAGGAAGTGCTCCGTCAGCACCTCGGTTTGAAGGGCAAAGCGGCACGCGTACGTGCCCAGGAGTTGTTGGAGCGAGTGGAAATCCCTGGTGCCGCCAGTCGCCTCGATGCCTATCCGCATCAGCTGTCCGGGGGTATGAGCCAGCGTGTGGCGATCGCCATGGCGATTGCCGCCGAACCCAAGCTGCTGATCGCCGACGAACCGACCACGGCGCTGGATGTGACCATTCAGGCGCAGATCATGGAATTGCTGCTCGACCTGCAGCGCGATCAGGGCATGGCTCTGGTGCTGATCACTCACGATCTGGCCGTGGTCGCCGAAACCGCCCAGCGCGTCTGCGTGATGTACGCAGGGCAAGCGGTAGAGCTGGGTCAGGTGCCGGCGCTGTTCGACGCGCCCAGTCATCCCTATACCGAGGCCTTGCTCAAGGCCATCCCCGAACACAGCGCCGGTGCCAGCCGCCTGGCCACCCTGCCCGGTATCGTGCCCGGCCGCTATGACCGCCCGCTGGGTTGCCTGCTGTCACCCCGCTGCCCCTACGTGCAGGAGCGCTGCCACCAGCAACGCCCAGCCCTGGAACCACATGACCGTGGCGCCGCGCGCTGCTTCTTCCCGCTGGAGGTGGCCTGATGAGTACCGTCCTCGAAGCCCGTGAGCTGACCCGTCACTACAGTGTCTCGCGCGGCCTGTTCAAGCCGGCGGCCACGGTCCAGGCGCTCAATGGCGTGTCCTTCAGCCTGCAGTCCGGCAGGACCCTGGCCGTGGTCGGCGAGTCCGGCTGCGGCAAGTCCACCCTGGCCCGCGCCCTGACCCTGATCGAAACACCCAGTTCCGGTAGCCTGCAGATCGCCGGGCACGAAGTGGCCGGCGCCAGCCATGCCGAGCGCAAGCAACTGCGCCGCGATGTGCAGATGGTGTTCCAGAACCCCTACGCCTCACTCAATCCGCGGCAGAAGATCGGTGATCAGTTGGCCGAACCGCTGCTGATCAACACCCGCCTGTCGCGCGCCGAACGCCGCGAGAAAGTGCAAGCGATGATGCAGCAGGTGGGCCTGCGCCCCGAGCATTACCAGCGCTACCCGCACATGTTCTCCGGCGGCCAGCGCCAGCGCATCGCCCTGGCCCGCGCGATGATGCTGCAACCCAAGGTGCTGGTGGCGGACGAACCGACCTCGGCGCTGGACGTGTCGATCCAGGCACAAGTGCTCAACCTGTTCATGGATCTGCAGGAGCAGTTCGCCACAGGCTACGTGTTCATCTCGCACAACCTCTCGGTGGTGCGCCACGTCGCCGACGACGTGCTGGTGATGTACCTCGGCCGCCCGGCGGAAATCGGCCCTGCCGAAGCGCTCTACAGCCGGCCGCTGCACCCTTATACCCGCGCCCTGCTGTCGGCGACGCCGGCGATTCATCCCGATCCGGACAAACCGCGAATGAAGATCAGCGGTGAGCTGCCAAATCCGCTGAATCCACCCTCCGGCTGCGCCTTCCACAAGCGCTGCCCGCATGCCGACGAGCGCTGCCGTAGCGAGCGCCCGGAGCTGCGCCTGATCGATGCACGGCAGGTGGCCTGTCACCATGTGGAGCGGATCGTCGACTAGCTCACGGCAAAGACCGCGGCGCTCTGTAGAGTGTCGCGGCGCCGCCTAGTCTGACGACGCGCCTATGCCGTTGGTGGCAGGGTCAGCTCGATGCTTTCGGCCAGCGAGTCCTCCAGACGCTGCAACTCGACGCCGACCGCAGCAGCGTCATCGGCCAAGGTTTCGGCGATATGCAGAAACTCCGCCGTGACTTCGACGAAGGCCAACACCACCATGGGATCGAAGCGTGTGCCGCTGGCCGCGCTGATCTGCGCCACCGCCTGCGCCGGGCTGATCGGCTGCAGATAAGGATGCCGACAGCTCAGTTCTTCGAAGTGCCCCACCAGCGCCATCAGCCGCGCCGACAGCGGAATCTGCTCGCCGAACAACCCCTGCGGATAGCCTTTGCCGTCCCAGCGCTCATGCTGGCCGTAGACGATATCTTTGGCATCGGAGAGAAAGTCGGTGATGCTGCCCAATTTGCGCTCGGCGCGCTCGAGCGCATCACGTCCGGCGATCACGCCCTCGCTCAGCAGGCGCAGATCATTTTCATCCGGCTCACCATGGCTGAGCAGTACGCGATCTGGCAGGGTCAGCCGGTCGATCACGTGCAGCATGGCCGACTTGCCCAACTGAGCGATGCGCTCCTCGTTCAGAGACTCGGACAAGGCCGGCTGCTGCCGTGCAAACGCAGCAGCCAGGCAGGTCATGTAGCGTTCGATACGCTCCAGACGACGGCTGCGCGGGTTGTCACGCATGACGGCAACGCTGGCCATGGCCTCTATGGTGACGTCCTGCAGGTTCTGGATATCGCGCGTGCGGCGCTTGACCTCGAGTTCCAGATACTCGCTCTTGTCACGCAGGTAATCGGTGGCCGCCTTGAGCTGCAGTTGCGCCCGAACGCGCGCGAGCACGATGGGCGCGCTGACCGGTTTGATGATGTAGTCGGCAGCGCCAAGGTCGAAGCCCAGTTGCTCGTCGGCCGCATCGCTATGA
Source organism: Pseudomonas sp. NY15364 (assembly GCF_048068235.1). Lineage (NCBI taxonomy): Bacteria > Pseudomonadati > Pseudomonadota > Gammaproteobacteria > Pseudomonadales > Pseudomonadaceae > Pseudomonas > Pseudomonas sp. NY15364. Next base: position 55,901 of record NZ_JBLUPX010000013.1, read on the forward strand.
GCCGTGATGAGGATCAGCGGGATATGGCGGGTCTGCGGGTCGGTGCTGAGCCCGCGACACAGTGCATAGTCGTTCTGCCAGTCGAGCAGAATCAGGTCCGGTTGCGGTCGCGACCTGGCAGCGTGCAGCGCTTCCTCACTGCCGACCAGACGCACCTGGTAGCGGTCGACCAATAGCGCGCCCAGGCGCTGGCGCGCGTCCACCGCATCGTCCACCACCAGAATCAGTTCCTGCTCCGGCCTATCGAGCATCCCGCGCATGGCGACCTCCACTGGCACCTGCCTAGTCATCATTAAAGGCGCTGGGCTGTATTTGCGCTCAGGCCGACATACAAATGACCTCGGCAGCGGTTTGAAAGTGCAATGCGGATTGGCAGCGCAACCCGAGCAGCCGACAATCGTCAGCAAAACCGTGACCAGAAGGGCTGCGCCATGCTCGACCCGGAACGCTGTTGGCAGGCCGTTTGCGAACGTGATGGGGCGTTCGACGGACGCTTCGTTTTCACCGTACGCAGCACCGGCATCTATTGTCGGCCGAACTGCCCTGCGCGGCGGCCACGGCGCGACAATGTCAGATTCCATGTCGATGCAGCCAGTGCCGAGGCCGCTGGCTTTCGCCCGTGCAAGCGCTGCTCGCCACAGGGGCAAAGCCCGGCGCAGCAGCTCGACGCACTGGTTGCGGCCGCCTGTGAGCTTCTGCGCGGTGAACAGCGCCTGACGCTGCCGCAACTGGCAGCGCGCATTGGCTTGTCGCCGTCACACCTGGCCCGTGCGTTCAAGGCGCGTACCGGGATGACGCCCAATGCCTGGGCGGCGGCGCAACGCCGCCAGCGCCTGGACGCCGAGTTGCCACAGGCAGATAACGTGCTCGAGGCGGCCCTGGCCGCGGGCTATTCCGGCACCCGCGCGCTGTATGAAAAGCCCCAGGCCATGAGCCCGGCGCAGCGCCGCCTTCGCGGTGCAGGCGAACGACTGCACTACAGCATTGCCCCCAGCCCACTCGGCCAGGTGCTGCTGGCAACCAGTGACAAGGGCGTTTGTGCATTGCTGTTCGGCGACGAGCCGACTGCCTTGCGTGACGAGTTGCAACAACGCTTCGCCGCCGCCCAGCTAGAAGAAGATGAACAAGGTCTGCGCAACTGGCTGCAGCAAGTGTTGGCGCAATTACAGGAGCCGGAGCGCGCCGCCCATCTGCCCCTGGATATTCGCGGCACGGCCTTTCAGCAACGCGTCTGGCAGGCGCTGCAGCATATTCCCAGCGGCGAAACCCGCAGCTACGCCGACCTAGCCGGACAGCTGCACAGTCACCCAAGGGCGATTGCCCGCGCCTGTGCCAGCAACGCCATCGGTCTGTTGCTACCCTGCCATCGTGTCGTGGCCAGCGATGGCAGCCTCAGCGGCTATCGCTGGGGGTTGCAGCGCAAACAGCGGTTGCTGGAGCAGGAGCAGTCGTAGCGCTGTCGGTGCGCGCGGCGCACCCTACGCTTTGCTGCGCTGCGCGCTGACACCCGTAGCGCACCAGCCCTCTCACCGGCCTCTAGGCCAGCATCGCCTTGGCTACCTCGCTGCGTGTGCCGCGCCCGACCAGTTGCTCCACCAGGGTCAGGGCAAAGGCCAACGCCGTTCCCGGGCCCTGGCTGGTAATGCAGTTGCCATCGACCACCACCGCCTCGTCGACGAAGGTGCAGCCACTCAGCCGATCACTGAACGCCGGATAGCAGGTCATCCGTCGCTGCCTGAGCACCCCGTACTGCTGCAGGGCCAATGCAGGCGCGGCGCAGATCGCGGCAAACAGCTCGCCCGCCTTGGCCTGCTTGCGCACACGTTCGGCCAACGGCTCGAACTCGGCCAGGCGCTGCGCACCAGGCATCCCGCCGGGCAGGACGATCAGGTCGAAATCCTGTGCCAGCACGTCCACCAGCATGGCATCAGCGGTCAGCCGGGTACCACGGGCGCAGGTGATCATCCTGCGCTCTTCGATACTCGCCACCAGTACCTCGACATCGGCGCGGCGCAGCACATCGATCAGGGTCACACATTCGAGATCTTCGACACCATCAGCGACTGTAATCAGTGCTCGCTTGCTCATTTCACTACTCCTTCAGACAGAAAATGAAACTGTCCATCTGGTCATAAAAGGACACGACAGACCTTGAATTCACCCGGCAAAACCTTGCTGTTATGATGCGCGGCTTTTGCGAAATCGAGCAATTTTCCGGCCTGCATGGACGGATGTGCTTTGCTTTGTGCAGATCAATTCAGGCGCGCTTGCGCCTCGGGGAGCAACCATGCTGGAAAGACTGTTCCAACTCAAAGCCCACAACACCACGGTGCGCACCGAGGTACTGGCCGGGATCACCACCTTCCTGACCATGGCCTACATTCTCTTCGTCAATCCGGAAATGCTCGCCAAGACCGGCATGGACCACGGTGCGGTATTCGTCGCCACCTGTCTGGCTGGCGCCATCGGCTCGCTGATCATGGGCCTGCTGGCCAACTACCCGATCGCCCTGGCGCCCGGCATGGGCCTCAACGCCTTCTTCACCTACACCGTGGTGATGACCATGGGCTACAGCTGGCAGACCGCTCTGGGCGCGGTGTTCCTCTCCGGCGCAATCTTCTTTCTGCTGTCGATCTTCAAGATCCGCGAGTGGATCATCAACAGCATCCCGCTGGCGCTACGCGCCGGTATCGCCGCCGGTATCGGCCTGTTCCTGGCGATCATCGCACTTAAGAACGCGGGCATCGTGGTCGATCACCCGGCCACCCTGGTCGGCCTCGGCGACATGAGCAAGGGCGGCGCGCTGCTGGCCTGCCTGGGCTTCTTCGTCATCGCCGCACTGGCCTATCGCAAGGTCACCGGCGCAGTGATGATCGGCATCCTATTGGTCACCGGCCTGTCCATTGCCCTCGGCCTGTCCGAGCTGCAGGGCGTGATGTCGATGCCACCGTCGCTGATGCCGACCCTGTTGCAGTTGGATATTGCCGGTGCGCTGGATATCGGCCTGATCAGCGTGATCTTCGCCTTCCTGTTCGTCGACCTGTTCGACACCTCCGGCACCCTGGTCGGCGTAGCGCAAAAAGCCGACCTGCTGGACAAGGACGGCAAGATGCCGCGCCTCGGCCGCGCCCTGCTGGCCGACAGCACCGCGACCATGGCCGGCGCCGCGCTGGGCACCAGCACCACCACCAGCTACATCGAATCCGCTGCCGGCATCAGTGCCGGTGGGCGTACCGGCCTGACTGCCTGCGTGGTCGCCGCACTGTTCCTCCTGGCCCTGTTCTTCGCCCCGCTGGCTGGCGCCGTTCCGGCCTATGCCACCGCGCCTGCGCTGCTGTTCGTCGCCGTACTGATGATGAGCAGCCTGGCGCAGATCGACTGGGACGACCTGACTGTCGCCGCCCCGGTGGTGGTCGCCGCCCTGGCCATGCCGCTGACCTTCTCCATCGCCAACGGCATCGCGTTCGGTTTCATCGCCTGGACCGCGGTCAAGGTACTGGCCGGCCGCTGGCGCGAACTGAACCCGGCGATGTGGGTGCTCTCGGCCCTGTTCGTGGTCAAGCTGGCCTACTTCGCCTGATCAGCCGATAACGGCGTACTGCTTCGCGAGTACGCCCTACGCCGCCCCCGGACAACCTGCGTAGGGTGGGCCGGGCGACGTTCCGCTTCAGCCTACCATCGGCCTCGTCATGATCGTTCCCACGCTCCACGTGGGAACGCCTCCTCGGGACGCTCCGCGTCCAGCGCCACCAATGATCGACGACAACGGCACATCGGCAACGGAGTCGCTACAATGGCGCCCCGTTTTCCTGCCCCATGAGTGACCGATGAGCCGCCCCGCATTCGACCCCGCCACCTACGACGCCCAACTCGCCGAGAAGAAGGCCCGCCTGGTCGAACTGCTGGCGCCCTTCGCCGCCCCGGAGCCTGCAGTGTTCGACTCACCGCGCGAGCACTACCGCATGCGCGCCGAGTTCCGCCTGTGGCGTGAAGACGGCCAGCGCCACTACGCGATGTTCGCGCCGGGCGACAAGCATACGCCGATTCTGCTCGACAACTTCCCCATTGCCAGCCTGCGCATCAACGAGTTGATGCCGCGCCTGCGCGCTGCCTGGCAGGCCAGCGAAGCCTTGTCGTTCAAACTGTTCCAGGTGGAATTTCTCACCACCCTGGCCGGTGATGCACTGATCACCCTGGCCTACCACCGCCCGCTGGACGACGTCTGGCAAGCTGAGGCGGAAAAGCTGGCCGCCGCGCTGAACGTCAGCCTGGTCGGCCGCTCCCGCGGTCAGCGCCTGGTGATCGGTCGCGACTATGTGGAAGAAGAACTGACCGTAGCCGGGCGCAGCTTCCGTTATCGCCAACCGGAAGGCGCCTTCACCCAGCCCAACGGCAAGGTCTGCGAGAAGATGCTGAACTGGGCCCATGACGCCCTCGGCCAGCGCGACGACGACCTGCTGGAGTTGTACTGCGGCAACGGCAACTTCACCCTGCCGCTGGCCACCCGCGTGCGCAAGGCCCTGGCGACCGAGATCAGCAAGACCTCGGTGAACGCCGCCCTGGCCAACCTGGCTGACAACGGCGTGAACAACGTCGAGCTGGTGCGCCTGTCCGCCGAGGAGCTGACCCAGGCGCTGAACGAGGTGCGTCCATTCCGCCGCCTGGCCGGTATCGATCTCAAGAGCTATGAGTTCGGCAGCGTCTTCGTCGACCCGCCGCGCGCCGGCATGGACCCGGACACCTGTGAGCTGACCCGCCGCTTCGAGCGCATTCTGTACATCTCCTGCAACCCGGAGACCCTGGCCGCCAACATCGCCCAGTTGAGCGACACCCACAAGGTGACGCGCAGCGCACTGTTCGACCAGTTTCCCTACACCCACCACATGGAAGCGGGTGTGCTGCTGGAGCGGCGCTGAGTCGTTTTTCGCCCTTGTCCCGGCTCAGCGAGACAAGCCGCGCAACGCCCACCAGGCCAGCGCGGCCGATGCCACTTCAAGCAGCAGCGCGTATAGGTTGAAGGTCTGCTGTGCGCCGCCATCCAGCCACAGCCCGGCAATGCGCGCCAACGCCAGCGAGCTGTACAGCAGTACCAGCAGAAGCAGCGCCGGGCGCAGCAAATCCATACGCAGCAGCGCCATCGCCAGGTAAGCCGCCAGCCCCAATTGCAGGCCGCCGTAATAGGCACGCACTTCAGTCGCGGCGGCGCTGCCCATCAGCAATGCGCCACTGAAGCTGGCCATTTCCTCGGGACGAATGAAGTAGGCCAGCCCCAACACGAGCAGGGCAGCGATCTGGATCGACAGGACGATTCGAGCAAACAGCATTGGCAGATTTCCGGGCAAGGAGTGGCTGCCACTAGCATAGGCAGCCACTGGTCGCGACGCATAGTCGCAATGGCTTGGGCAGTCGTCATGCGGGCGCTATGCTGAGCGCTCGATTATCTGGAGCCTTGCCATGCGTCGTTCCTTGCTCGCCCTCTTCCTCGTCTCCGGTCTGGCTCACGCCAGCGAACCCCTGACCATCGATGTTCACCGCGATGCCAATTGTGGCTGCTGCAAGGCGTGGATCAGCCATCTGCAGGACAATGGTTTCACCGTCAACGACCATGTCGAGACCGACATGAGTGCGGTCAAACAGCGCCTTGGCGTTCCGCCGCGCCTGGCGTCCTGCCACACCGGCGTGATCGACGGCAAATTCGTCGAAGGCCACGTACCGGCGGCCGACATTCTCAAGCTGCGTCAGCGTCCCGATCTGGTCGGCGCTGCTGTACCCGGTATGCCCATGGGCTCGCCAGGCATGGAGTACGGCGGTCGTGTCGACGTCTATCAGGTCATCGGCCTGGATCACTCGCGCCAGGATCAACTGCTGAGCGACTACCCCGCCAACTGAGCCGGCACGGACACAACTACACTGCTGCGATAACCAACCAGGGAGTGCAGCCATGCGCTGGCAACGCGGTAGACGCAGTGACAACGTGGTGGATACGCGCGGCCGCTCCGGCCGGCGCCTCGGTGGCGGCCTGAGCCTCGGTGGCGTAGCAGTGATCGTCATCGTCGGCTTGCTGATGGGCCAGGACCCGCTGCAGATCCTCGGCCAGATCGCCGGCCAGGCTACCCAGCCGCAGGTCGCGCAGACACAGAGCGCACCACCGGCCAACGACCAACAGAGCGAGTTCGTCCGCGCCATTCTTGGCGACACCGAAGACACCTGGCGCGAGCTGTTCCAGCAGGCCGGCCAGCAATATCGCGACCCGCAACTGGTGCTGTTCTCCGGCGGCGTCAATTCGGCCTGTGGTTTCGCCAGTTCGGCGGTCGGCCCCTTCTACTGCCCTGGCGATCAGCGCGTGTATCTGGACATGGCGTTCTTTCGCGAGATGGAGCAGCGTTTCTCCGCTGCCGGCGACTTCGCCCAGGCCTACGTGATCGCCCATGAGGTCGGCCACCACGTGCAGACGCTGCTCGGCGTCTCGGCCAAGGTCAATGCGGCGCGCCAACGTGGCGAACGCGTCGAGGGTGATGGCGGTCTGCTGGTGCGCCAGGAACTGCAGGCCGACTGCCTGGCCGGGGTCTGGGCGCATCACGCGCAACGCCGGCATGACTGGCTGGAGGCGGGTGACCTTGAAGAAGCACTGAACGCCGCCAGCGCCATCGGTGATGACCGTCTGCAAAAACAGGCGCGCGGCCAAGTAGTGCCGGACGCCTTCACCCATGGCACCTCAGAGCAGCGCGTGCGCTGGTTCAGCAGCGGTTTTGAAAGCGGTCAGCCAGGGCGTTGCGACACCTTCAAGGCGGCGCGCCTATAACACATCGGCTCACACCACGAAGCGCTTGCTCCACCAGGCAAAGCCGCAGGCGGCAGCGCCGCACAGGGCGATCACCAGCGCCATGGGCATGGCCGAGCCATCATGCAGGAAGGCCACCAAAGCCGAAGCGCTGGCTGCCACACTGAACTGCATGCTGCCCAGCAACCCGGATGCGCTGCCGGCATGACGGCCCTGCCCAGCCATGGCGCAAGCCGTGGCATTGGGCAACACGCAGCCGAGGCTGGCCACGCAAATGAACAGCGGAATCATCAGCGGCCACAGCTGCGCCGGTTGCCACAACGCCAGCACCAGCAGACACAGGCCACTGGCCAGGTACACCAGCACCATGCGCCGCAGCCACAGCGCCGGGCCACCACTGCGCACCAGACGCGCATTGACCTGCGCCATGATCACGAAGCCCGCTGCGTTGCTGCCGAACAGCCAGCCATAGTGCTCCGGCGGCACACCGTACAGCTCGATGAACACGAAGGGCGAGCCGGCGATGTAGGCGAACATGCCCGCCATCGCCACACCGCCGGCCAGGCTGTAACCCATGAACGGTGCATTGCCCAACAGCGCGCGGTACTGGCCGAAGGCACCATTCAGCGGGGCCGGTGGCAGATGCTGTGGGCGCGTCTCCGGCAACCACAACAGCACGGCCAGCAGGCACAACCCGGCAAAGATTGCCAGACTGTGGAAAATCGACGGCCAGCCCAGGGTATTGAGCAGCAGTCCGCCCCCCAGGGGCGCGAGAATCGGCGCCAGCCCCATCACCAGCACCAGTTGCGAGAACACCTTGGCCGAGGCCAGTGGGTCGCACAGATCGCGCACTACCGCGCGGGTGATGACCATGCCGGCGCAACCACCGAGGGCCTGCACGAAACGCGCGACCACCAACCATTCCAGACTGGGAGCCAGGGCGCAGGCCAGCGATGCCAGGGTGAACAGGGTCACCCCGACCAGCAGCGGCACGCGGCGCCCGAAACGATCCGCCAGTGGCCCGTAGAACAGTTGGCCGATGGCGATGCCGACGAAATAGGCCGCCAGCGACAGCTGAATATGCTCGACGTCGGTGCCGAACTGCTGCGCCAGGGTAGGGAAACTCGGCAGGTAGAAATCGATGGCCAGAGGGCCGAAAGCGCTGAGCGCGCCCAGAATCAGGAGGGTTCGCAGGTTCATGAATGATCCGGAGAATTATTAGCCGGCTAATCATCTCACCGACCGGGCAGCTTGCGAAAGCGCGGGCCGCCGAAGGACGGCCCGGATGACTCAATGTGGTTGTTCTTCCTCCCTGGCCTTGCCGCGCCGGCTCACCCGTTGCGCTGCCGTTTCCACCAGCAGATAGAACATCGGGATAACGAACGTGGCCAACAAGGTCGCCGCGAGCATGCCGCCGATCACCCCGGTGCCGATGGAATGGCGACTGGCCGATCCCGCACCGGAGCTGATGGCCAGCGGTACACAGCCGAGAATGAACGCCAGCGAAGTCATCACGATGGGACGGAAACGCAGCTTGGCCGCCTCCAGCGCCGATTCGAAGATGCTCTTGCCCTCGGCACGCAGCAACACGGCGAACTCGACGATAAGGATGGCGTTCTTCGCTGCCAGACCGATCAGGGTGACCAGGCCGACCTGGAAGTACACGTCGTTCTGAATGCCGCGCAGCCACACCGCGAGAATCGCGCCGAACACGGCGAACGGCACGGCGGTGACCACTGCCAACGGCAGCGTCCAGCGCTCGTACTGCGCGGCGAGAATCAGGAACACCAGAATCAGGCCGAAGACGAAGGCCTGAGTGCCCGAACCCTGAGTCGCCAGCTCTTGATACGCAGAGCCGATCCAGCCGAGGCTGTAGTCCTCGCCCAATACCTCATCGGCCACTTCCTGCATCGCCGCCAGTGCCTGCCCGGAGCTGTAGCCTGGCGCCGGGCCACCAAGCACCTTGGCCGATGGATAGACCTTGAAACGGTCGTAGGAATCCGGCCCGAGGATGCGCCGCACCCGCAGCAGGGTCGATAGCGGCACCAGATCGCCACTGCTGGAACGCACGTAGACCTGGCCGAGGTCTTCCGGCTTGCGGCGGAACTCCGACTCGGACTGCAGGCTGACCTGCCAGGTACGCCCGTAGAGCGTGAAGTCGTTGACGTAGTAACTGCCGAAGGTCGCCTGCATCGCGGTGAACACATCGCTGACGCTGACGCCCAGTGCCCGCGTCTTGGTGCGATCCAGGTCAATGTAGTACTGCGGCACGTTGGCGCTGAAGGTGCTCTGGATGCCGGCCAGCTCCGGCCGCTTGCTAGCCGCCGCGACGAAGGCCTGGACCTTCTCGCCAAGCTGCTCGACGCTGCCGCCGGAGCGGTCCTGAATGAAGGACTCGAAGCCACCGGTGGTGCTCATGCCGGTAATCGGCGGTGGATTGAACGACAATACCAGGCCATCCTTCTGCGCAGCGCCCATACCCATGAACTCGCGCGTCAGATTGCGTGCATCGAGCTCGGCAGTGGTGCGCTCACTCCAGTCCTTGAGCGGCACGAAAGACACCCCGGCGTTGCTGCGCACGCCGAAGGTGAGCACATCGAAACCGGCGAAGGTCACCACATCCGCCACTGCCGGATGTTCCATCAATTGCTGGCTCACCGCCCCACTCAGCGCCTCGGTGCGATTGAGCGAAGCGGCCGGCGGCAGGTAGTAGGCGTTGATCACATAGCCCTGATCCTCATCGGGCACCAGTGAGCCAGGCACCCGTGAGAACAACAGCATGATCAGCGCGATCATGCCGCCGAACAGCAGCAGGCCGACCAGCGAACGCTTGAGGAAGAAACGCACGCCGGCGCCGTAGCCTGCGGTGGCCTTGTCGAAGAAGCGGTTGAAGGCACGAAAAGGCGCCGCCGGTTCGTGATGGCCTGGCTTGAGCAACAGCGCGCAAAGCGCGGGGGAAAGCGTCAGGGCGACGATGCCGGAAATCACCACCGACACTGCGATGGTGATCGCGAACTGCTTGTACATCTGCCCCGCCAGGCCGCCGAGAAAGCCCACCGGCACGAACACCGCGCACAGCACCAGAACGATAGCAATGATCGGCCCGGTCACCTCCTCCATCGCCTTGATCGAGGCAGCTCGCGCATTCAGCCCCTGGGTACGCATCACCCGCTCGACGTTCTCGATCACCACGATGGCATCGTCCACCACGATGCCGATGGCCAGCACCATGCCGAACAACGTCAGCAGGTTGATGGAGAAGCCCAGCAGGTACATGCCGGCAAAGGTGCCGACCAGCGATACCGGAATCGCCAGCACCGGAATCAGCGTGGCGCGCCAGTTCTGCAGGAAGATGAACACCACCAACACCACCAGCACCAGCGCCTCGAAGAAAGTGTGGATCACCTCAGTGATCGAGACCTGAACGAACTTGGTGGTGTCGTAGGGGATCTTGTAGGCGATGCCCTCGGGGAAGCGCTTGGCCAGACGCTGCATGGTGCGTTCGACCGCTTCGGCGGTGTCCAGGGCGTTGGCGCCGGGCTGCAGGTAGATGCCGAAAGCGGCGTTCTGCTGGCCATTGAGGGTAGTGACCAGCGAGTAGTCCTGGGCGCCCAGCTCGACCCGCGCCACATCCTTGAGCAGCAGGCTGGCACCGGTATCGTCGGTACGCAGGATGACGCTCTCGAACTCCTTCGGGTCAGTGAAACGCCCTTTCGTGGTGACGGTGTAGGTGAAGTCCTGTGGCTCCTTCAGCGGCTGCTGGCCGAAGCTACCGGCGGCGAACTGCGAGTTCTGCTCGCGAATGGCATTGACCACGTCGGTGGGCGTCAGGTTGTACTGCGCCAGCTTGTCCGGGCGCAGCCAGATGCGCATGGAGTAGTCCTTGGAACCGAACTGGCTGGCATCACCAACGCCCTTGAGACGCTTGAGTTCGTCGATGACGTTGATCAGCGCATAGTTGCTGATGAAGATCGGGTCGCGCGAACCATCCGGCGAATAGAGGGTGATCACCTGGAGGATGTCGGAAGACTTCTTCTCCACCTTCACACCCTGGCGGCGCACTTCTTCCGGCAGCTTGGCCAACGCTGCTTGCACCTTGTTGTTGACGTTGATGGTGGCCTGGTCCGGGTCGGTGCCGACCGCGAAGTACACCGTCAAGCTCATCGCCCCACTGCTGGAGGAGTTGGACAGCTGGTAGATCATGTTCTCGACGCCGTTGATCTCCTGCTCCAGCGGTGCCGCCACGGTTTCGGCGATGACCTGCGAGCTAGCACCGGGGTAAGCGGCGCTGACCGATACCTGCGGCGGCAGGATTTCCGGGTACTGAGCAATGGGCAGCGCGCGCATCGCCGCCAAGCCGGCGAGCACGATGACGATGGAAATGACGGTGGCAAATACCGGGCGGTCGATGAAAAAGCGCGAGATCATGGCCGTTACTCCTGCGCCGGGCTGGCTGGCGTGGCTGCCTTCGCCTCCTCGACCTTGACCGGGCTGTCCGGTCGCACCTTGGCCAGGCCGTCGACGATCACCCGTTCACCATCGCTGACGCCAGCCAGAATCACCCAGCGCCCGCTGGCCGTATCACCGGTGGTGACCTGACGCATGCGCGCGAGGCCTTGCTCGTCCACTACGTAGACGAAGGTCCCGCGCGGGCCCTGAGCGACGGCGCGCTCCGGTACGGTGATGGCGTTGGGACGGGTCAGCCCCTTGACCTGCACACGCACGAACTGCCCGGGCAACAGCTTCTGATCGGGGTTCGGCACCACGCCACGGGCGCTGACGGTGCCGGTACCGCGATCGATCAGGCTGTCGGTGAAGTCCACTTCGCCCGCTGTCGGATAGGCCGAGCCATCACCAAAATGCACTTCCACGCTGAGTTTGCCGCTGGCCGGCAGCGCCAGGCTGCCTTCGGACACTTCACGGCGCAGACGCTCGGCCTCGGCATCCGGGTAAGCGAAGTTGACGAAGATCGGGTCGAGCTGGGTGATCTGCGTCAGCAGGCTGGCACTGGGATCACCGGCGACGATCAGGCTGCCTTCGGAAACGCTTTCCTTGCTGGTGATGCCGGTGATCGGCGCCTTGACCGTGGTGTAGTCGAGGTCAATCTGGCGCGACTGCACCTCGGCCTGGGCCGCCTCGATATTGGCCTTGCTCTGTTCGAAGTTGGAGATGGCGTTGTCCAGTTCACTCTCGCTGGCGAAGCCCTTCTTCTGCAATTCGCGGATGCGTTTGAGGTCACGATCGGTCTGCCGGAAACGCGCCTGCTCCTGCGCCAGCGCGCCCTTGGCACGGGCCAGAGCCGCCTCGTAGGGGCGCGAATCGATGCGAAACAGCACCTAATCCTTCTGCACCCGACTACCCTCCTGGTAGGTGCGCTCCTGCAGAATGCCGCCGACCTGGGCTCGAACCTGCACTTCGCGGTAACCAGCGGTTCGCGCCGGATACTCCAGCACGATAGGTAGTTCGCCGGCCTTGACCTGCTCGACCGTCACCGCCGTCGGTGGCGCCTCGGCGGCCTCGACGCTCGCGGCCAGCAGGACCAGGCTGAAGGGCAGACAGACTCCGACCAGACGAACGAAGGGCATGAGGCATTCCTCTCCTTGGCTAGACACAGGGCAGAAGCAGGACAACCAAGCCCGCCACCAGCAGGCGGGGCAAAATCGGTAAACTCGGCACAATCTGAGCCTAGTTCCAATTAACCGGATCGCCATGCGTAGAACCAAAGAAGATGCGGAGAAAACCCGCTGCGCCATCCTCGCCGCTGCGGAACAGTTGTTCCTCGAGCGCGGGGTCGCCCATACCAGCCTGGAGCATATCGCCCGGCATGCTGGGGTCACGCGCGGCGCGGTTTATTGGCATTTCCAGAACAAGGCGCACCTGTTCCACGAAATGCTCAATCAGGTACGCCTGCCATTGGAGCCACTGGCCGAACAGTTGGCCGCAGTCGACGGCCTGGCGTCGCTGCAGTTACTGCGCGACCTGTGCATAGAAGCCATGGCCAATCTGGTGCTGGATGAGCAACGCCGGTGCATCCTCACCGTGCTGCTGCGCCGCTGCGAGTTCACCGAGGATTTACGCGAAGCCGAAGAGCGCCACGAAGCCTTCGTCAATCAGTTCATCGCCCTGTGCGAACAACAGTTCGCCCTGCCAGAGGTGCAACCGCACCTGCACCCCGGCATCACCCCACGCCTGGCCTCGCGCACGCTGCACGCGCTAATCGTCGGCCTGTTCAGCGATTGGCTGCGCGATCCCAATCTGTTCGACGCCCAGACCGACACGCCAGCGATGATCGACAGCTGCTTTCGCGGCCTGCTGCGGCAGTGGCCATAGCCGATCCGAGTTCTACGCGGGTGCAACCTCGTAACCCTCTTCACGGATGGCGGCCTGGATCTGCGCAGCGTCCAGATTGCCCTGCACTCGTACCAGCCCAGCGGCCAGATCGACTTCGACGCAGGCCGTCTGGTCCAGCGCCTGGATCGCCTGGGTGACGGCGCGCACGCAATGACCGCAGGACATTCCGCTAACCTTGAACTTTTGCATGACTGGCTCCTTGAATCAGTGGTCGATGGGAGTAGTCTCGACCTTGCCACGGTGGCAAGGTCAAGCCCTTGCGTCATGTCATTTGCCGCGTTCCCGTACGAGGGTCATCACCATGCGTCTGCTCTGCTCCGCCCTTGCCCTGCTGCTGGCGCCTCTGACCCAGGCCGAACCACTGACCCCGTTGCCTTCGACCAGCCAGGGCGAAGGTTATGCGGTGCTGATCGTCTCCCGCGAACGCCTTGAAGTGGCCACCACCTGTGAGGTCGCGCTGTACCTGCATGACCAGATGGCCGCCCGCTTGCACCAGGGCCAGTCGGTGTCCTTCAACCTGCCGCCGGGCAAGGTCTCGCTGCGTCTCGGTCTGACCGGCACCGGTTCCTGTCAGGACGGCATCAACCAGCTCGCCGGTCAGTCACTGGAACTGCTGGCCGGCGAAGTGCGCCGCTATCGCATCGCCATGGGCAGCGATGGCCTGCGACTGCATGCCGCGCCAACACTGAACTGAAGGCTTGACCTTGCCATGGGGTCAAGGTTGATCCTGTAGCCATTCAGCTACAGGGAGCCGAACCATGACCACTTTCGACCTGCCGATCCGAGGCATGACCTGCGCCAGTTGCGCTGGTCGTGTCGAGCGCGCGTTACGCAAATTGCCGGAGGTGAGCAGCGCGAGTGTCAACCTGGCCAATGAACAGGCGCGTATCGAAGCGCCAGCCGGCAGCCTGCCGCAACTGATCACCGCCATCGAGGGCGCCGGTTACAGCGTGCCTAGCCAGCCGCTGGAGCTGGGCATCGAGGGTATGACCTGCGCTAGCTGCGTCGGTCGTATCGAGCGCGCCCTGAACAAGTTGCCGGGTGTCAGCCAGGTCGCCGTCAATCTTGCCGATGAAAAGGCGCGCCTGCAGGTGCTCGCCGGTTTCGACCCGCAACAGGCGCTGAAGGCGGTAGCTGCCGCCGGTTATAAAGCCAGCCTGCTCGATGATCGCCCCACCACGGATGATGCCCAGCACCGACTACGCCGTGAACGTCTGACCTTGCTCGCCGCCATCGTCCTAACCCTGCCGCTGGTGCTGCCGATGCTGGTCGAACCCTTCGACCTGCACTGGATGCTGCCAGCCTGGGCGCAGTTCCTTCTGGCCACTCCGGTGCAGGTCATCTTCGGCGCGCGCTTCTATCGCGCAGCCTGGCAGGCGCTGAAGGCTCGCGCCGGCAACATGGACCAACTCGTGGCGATCGGCACCAGCGCCGGTTACGGCCTGAGCCTGTATCAGTGGGCCGTGACGCCGGCCGGGCAAATGCCGCACCTTTACTTCGAAGCCTCGGCGGTGATCATCAGCCTGATCCTGCTCGGCAAGTACCTTGAGAGCCGTGCCAAGCGCCAGACCGCCAGCGCCATTCGCGCGTTGCAGGCACTGCGCCCGGACCACGCGGTGCGCCTTGTGGATGGCCACGAGGAACACGTCGGTATCGACGAGCTGGCGCTGGGCGACCATATCCTGGTCAAGCCGGGCGAGCGCTTCCCGGTCGACGGCCAGGTGCTGGAGGGCCACAGCCATGCGGACGAGGCGCTGATCAGCGGTGAAAGCCTGCCGGTGGCCAAACAGCCGGGCGACAAGGTCACCGCTGGCGCCATCAACGGCGAAGGCCGCCTGCTGGTGGAGACTACCGCCCTGGGTGCAGAGACCGTGCTGTCGCGGATCATCCGTCTGGTAGAAGACGCTCAGGCAGCGAAGGCGCCGATCCAGAAGCTGGTGGACAAGGTCAGTCAGATCTTCGTCCCAACCGTGCTGCTGATCGCCCTTGCCACGCTGCTCGGCTGGCTGGCATTCGGCGCGCCACTGGAAAGCGCCCTGCTCAATGCCGTCGCCGTGCTGGTGATCGCCTGTCCCTGCGCGCTGGGCCTGGCCACGCCGACCGCGATCATGGCCGGCACCGGCGTCGCCGCGCGCCACGGCATCCTGATCAAGGACGCCGAAGCGCTGGAAGTGGCGCATGCCGTGCAGCACATCGCCTTCGACAAGACAGGCACCCTCACCGAAGGCAAGCCACGCATCGTCCATATCGGCCTGGGCGAATCCAACGAGGCAGAACTGCTGCGCCTGGCCGGTAGCCTGCAACAGGGCAGCGAACATCCGCTGGCCAAGGCCGTCTTGCAGCGCTGCGCCGAACAGCATATCGCCCTGCCAGCACTGAGCGACAGCCGCGCGCTGGCCGGTCGTGGGATCGCTGGCAGTATCGAGGGCCGCAGCCTGCAACTGGGCAGCAGCCGCCTGCTGGAGGAAAACCAGTTGCAGGCGGGTGCGCTGGCCGAATCCGCACGCACCTGGGAGGCCGAGGGCCGTACGCTGTCCTGGCTGCTCGAAAGCGGCAACACTCCTCGCCTGCTCGGCCTGCTGGCCTTTGGTGATCAACTCAAGGATGGTGCGGCCGACGCAATCGCCGAACTGCGCGAACAGGGCATCACCAGCCACCTGATCAGTGGCGACAACCCGGGCAGCGTCGCCGCAGTCGCCAGCGTGCTGGGCATCGACCAACCTCATGCACAGGTGCTACCAGCGGACAAGGCGAGGCTGATCGGCGAACTGCGCCAGCACGGCACCGTGGCCATGGTCGGCGACGGCATCAACGACGCCCCAGCACTGGCCGCAGCCGACGTCGGTATCGCCATGGGCGGCGGCACCGATGCGGCCATGCATGCCGCCGGCATCACCCTGATGCGCGGTGACCCACGCCTGGTTCCGGCCGCGCTGGACATCAGCCGGCGCACCTATGCCAAGATCCGCCAGAACCTGTTCTGGGCCTTCATCTACAACCTGATCGGCATCCCGCTGGCCGCCGCCGGCCTGCTCAACCCGATGTTCGCTGGCGCCGCCATGGCGCTGTCCAGCGTCAGCGTGGTGAGCAACGCGTTGCTGCTCAATCGCTGGAGACCGCGAGCATGAACATCGGCCAAGCCGCCAAGCACACAGGCCTCAGCGCCAAGATGATTCGCTACTACGAGTCCATCGACCTGCTGCCCCATGCCGGGCGCTCGGAGAGTGGCTATCGGCAGTACAGCAGCAGCGACCTGCACCGCCTGGCCTTTATCAAGCGGGCGCGGGATCTGGGTTTTTCGCTGGAGGAAGTCGGCAAGCTGCTGGCCCTGTGGCAAGACAAGCAGCGCGCCAGTGCCGATGTGAAGGCACTGGCCGAGGGCCATATCGCCGAACTGGAACGCAAGATTGCCGAGATGAGCGCCTTGCGCGATACGCTGGTGGATCTGGCAAACAGTTGCCAGGGCGATAGCCGGCCGGATTGTCCGATTCTGCAGGGGCTGGAGGAAGGAGTGAGTTGCGGCGCGGCGGGATGTTCGTCGCACCGTCAGCCGTAGGGCGGGTGAAACCCGCCAGACCGACAACGGCGGGTTGCACCCGCCCTACGTCAGTGGCGCGGCCAGTTCTAAAGCCCCTCCCATGGCACCGGGCGCAGCGTGAGGATGTGCGCACGGCGCACCCTGCGGAGCAGAGCCCGGCAAAAGCTTTATCAGCGCATCCAGGGCGGGATCGGCTCGGCGTCCTTGGGTTCGTCTTCGGCGTTGAGCAGGGCCTGCTTCTTCGCTTCCTCGGCCAGTGCGGCCTTGATCTCGCGCATCACCGCGTCGATATCGGCAGCGTCCTCGGGCTCGGCGAATTCGCCGGTCAGCTGCGTATCGGGCAGCAGTTTGCCGGCCTCGTATAGCGCCCACATTTCCTTGGCGTACTTGGTGTATCTCAGCTCGGGAGCGAACTGGCCGAAGTACTCAGCCATGTTGCGCACGTCGCGCTCGAGCATGCTGAAGGCGTGGTTGTTGGCGGCGGCGTCCACGGCCTGCGGCAGATCGATGATCACCGGGCCCTCAGGGCCGAGCAGCACGTTGAATTCCGACAAGTCGCCGTGCACCAGGCCGGCGCAGAGCATCTTGACGATCTCCTGGATCATGAAGGCGTGAAATTCACGCGCATCATCCGGGTGCAGGTCGACGTCATTGAGCCGTGGTGCCACGTCGCCCTCGCCGTCGCCCACCAGTTCCATCAGCAGTACGCCGTCGAGAAAATCGTAAGGCTTGGGCACCCTCACGCCGGCATTGGCCAAACGGAACAACGCGGCGACTTCGGCGTTCTGCCATGCGCTTTCCTGCTCCTTACGACCATATTTGCTGCCCTTGGCCATGGCCCGCGCCTGACGGCTGCCACGCACCTTGCGGCCTTCCTGATACTCGGAAGCCTGGCGAAAGCTACGTTTGTTGGCTTCCTTGTAGACCTTGGCGCAGCGCAGCTCGTCGCCGCAGCGCACCACATAAACCGCTGCTTCCTTGCCGCTCATGAGCGGTCGCAGCACCTCGTCCACCAGGCCGTCTTCGACCAGGGGTTCAATACGTTTGGGCGTCTTCATCGGTGTGGATCACGGGTCCTTTTTGGCCAGAGGCGGACTTTCAGGGGCCATCCTCTCACAGCGCGGGGCAGATGCCGACTCCCACTGTTCAGGCACTGACCAGATGACGCCTGAGCGCCTCGATGGCGTAGCGCACTTTGGCCGGCTGAGCGTCGCGTCGAGGGGTGACGATATGCAGGCCGATGGGTTCCAGTTGCCAATCCGGCAGCAGCGGCAACAGCTCGCCGCGAGCCAGTAGTTCACGGATTTCCGGCTCAGGCTGCAACGACACGCCCATACCCGCGAGGGTGAACTGGCGCGCGGCCAGGATGTTGTTGCAGCTGATGCGCGTCTCCAGCCGCAGGCGCTGCTGTGCTCCACCGGGGCCATGCAAGGTCAGGTGCTGGCTACGCTCCAGATGCAGACTGATCCAGTCGAGCTTGAGCAACTGCGACGGTTCGACGGGTAAACCAACGCGGGCCAGGTAGGCTGGAGCTGCGCACAGGATCATGCGCCAGTCGGTCACGTAACGGGCCACCAGGCTGGAGTCCTCCTGGCGGCCGACACGGAGGGCGAGGTCGATACGTGATTCGATCAGGTCGATCTGCTCATCGTGAAAGAACAGGCTCAGGCTCAACCCCGGATGGGCACTGAGCAACGGCGCCAGCGCTTCGCTCAGCAACGGCCCGGAAAACCCGACCGGGGCGGCGACACGTAACTCGCCCACTGGCGCATCACGCTGCTCGGCCAGGCGCTGCTCGGCTCGCTCGGCCAGTTCGACTATCTGCCGGCAGCTTTCATAGAACTGCGCGCCGGCCTCGGTCAGGGTCAGCTTGCGTGTGGTGCGGTGCAGCAGCGTGACGCCAGTGGCCTCCTCCAGTCGGCGCATCTGCTGACTGACCGCCGAAGCCGTCATGCCCATGGCTTCGGCAGCTGCCACCATCGAACCCTTTTGCACCACCGTGGCGAACAACGCCATGCGTTTGAGCTGCTCCATTATGAAGCCTCGCTTAACTATCCAAGTGCATCAAGCCACTTTTTCCAGGCTTTATCCAGCGGCGATCATGTATCAACCATCACCTACCAAGGATTACTTCATGAAGATCGCTCTGATCGGCGCCACTGGTTATGTGGGCGCACCGCTGCTGCAAGAAGCCTTGAACCGCGGCCATCAGGTCACCGCATTGGTACGCCACCCGCAAAAGCTGAGCGCGCATCCGCAGCTGAACGCCATTGAGGCGGACGTTCACGACAGCACTGCGCTGGCCGCGCAGTTGCGTGGACATGAGGCAGTGATCAGCGCTTTCAACCCGGGCTGGGGCGTGTCAGAGATTCGTGAACAGTTCATCGCCGGCAGCCGCTCGATCATCGCGGCGAGCAGGCAGGCTGGCGTCAAACGCCTGCTGGTTGTCGGCGGCGCCGGCAGCCTTTATGTCGCCCCTGGCGTGCAATTGATCGACACCCCGGACTTTCCGGCCGAGTACAAGGAAGGCGCCGAGGGCGCACGCCAGGCGCTGAACATGCTGTACGAGGAGGCTCAGCTGGAGTGGACCTTTCTCTCGCCCGCCGCCCTGCTCGTTCCGGGGCCACGCACAGGCAAATTTCGTCTGGGCCACGACGAACTGCTGATGAATGGCGATGAGCCGGGCAGCATTTCGGTTGCCGACCTCGCCGTGGCGCTGATCGATGAAACCGAGCGACCGCAGCATATCCGCCAGCGTTTCACCGTAGCGTACTGAACCGAGCGCTCACGCGGGCGGCCGCTCCGAACGCCAATAAACCAGAGGAATGTCCATGACTCCATTCAGCAGCAGTGCCTTCGTCGCAACCGACACCCCGGCACGCTATATCAGCCGGCTGTGCAAGCACTTCGCACACAAGATCCCGGTCAGCTTCGATGAACAACAGGGGCGCATCGAGTTCGGCGCTGGCCTGGCGACCCTGAAAGCGGAAAACCAGGGCCTGCGCCTACAGGTGGAAAGCGCCAGCAGCGAAGACCTGCAACGCCTGGAAGGCGTCGTCGGCAGTCACTTCGAACGTTTTGCCTGGCAGGAAGAATTGACCCTGGACTGGCAGCCCATCTGATCCCTCAAAGTGCATCCAGCCGAGCGCGCAAACGGCGCAACACCGCCAGGGACTCGGGGTTGTCGCCATGTACGCAGAGGCTATCGGCCCGCAACCGCAGCGGCTTGCCGTCGATATCGGCAAAGGGCTCGCCGCTGGCAATGGCCAGCGCCTGGTCAAGGATTCGCTCGGGATCATGGTGCACCGCGCCGCTGAGCCGGCGTGGCGCCAGTTGCCCATCTGACAGATAGGCGCGGTCGGCGAACGCCTCGAACATCAGCGGCACATCGGCCTCGTCAGCCAGACGCAGCTCCCGGTCATTGTCAGCCAGCGCCAACACCATCAGCGGCAGGCCCTTGCGATAGCTGGCACAGGCATCCAGCACCGCCATCAGCAACGCATCGTCACGCACCAGATCGTTGTACAGCGCGCCATGCGGTTTGACATAGGCCAGCTGGCAACCGCGCGCTCGGCAAAAGGCATCCAGTGCCCCCACCTGATACAGCACCAGTGCGCGGACCTCCTCCGGCGAGCACTGCAGGTGACGCCGACCAAAGCCTTGCAGGTCCGGATAGGAAGGATGCGCACCAATACTCACGTCATGCGCCACGGCCAGCTCGACGCAACGCGCCATGATCAGCGGATCGCCTGCATGGAAGCCGCACGCCAGGTTGGCCTGATCGATCAGTGGCATGGCCAGTTCATCGTCGCCCATGCGCCAGGCGCCGAAGCCCTCGCCCATGTCGCAGTTCAGGAGAATAGGGTTCATGCCGGCAGCTTAGAACGCCAGGAAAGCCAGCGCAAAGCGCACTCAAAACTCGAGAATTAATCGTATTTACAAAATTTACATCTGCCTGCAGGCCAATCGCCACGGCATCTCCAGCCGGATGCCATGCCCTTCGATACCATCCGCAATTGAACCTTATATGCAAATCACTATCATCCCGACCGTTTGCACGCATTACGACTGCACCCTCTTACTGCCAGGAGTCGATCGATGTCCGCCCTTAATTCCCGTACCGCCTTGGCCAGCGCCATTGCCTTGGCCGCCAGCTTCGGCGCCCAGGCCAACGAGCCCATCGCCCTAGGCGACGTGGTCGTCAGCGCCTCCGGCTTCGAGCAGAAGATCACCGAAGCCCCCGCCAGCATCAGCGTGATCAGCCGCGAAGAACTGCAGCAGAAACGCTACAGCAACCTGGCCCAGGCACTGGAAGACGTGGAAGGCATCGATGTGCGTCAGGGCACCGGTAAGACCGGCGGCCTGAATATCAGCATTCGCGGCATGCCCAGCGACTACACCCTGATCCTGATCGACGGCCGACGCCAGAACACGGCAGGCAACGTCACTCCCAACGGTTTCAACGAAACGTCCACCAGCTTCATGCCGCCGATGTCCGCGATCGAGCGTATAGAAGTAATTCGCGGGCCGATGTCGACTCTGTATGGTTCCGACGCCATGGGGGGCGTAGTCAACATCATCACCCGCAAGGTGGCCAAGGAATGGGGGGCCAGCTTGAGCCTCGACCATACCTTCCAGGAAAACCGCGATTACGGTGAAGCCAGCAATACCAGCCTCTATGCCAGCGGCCCACTGATCGAGGGCCTGCTGGGCCTCGCCGTGCGTGGCAGCCTGTACGACCGCGGCGAGTCGGACCTGCAGTTTGACAACGACAGCACCGTCAGCAAGCGTGGAGCTTCCCCCGTCGAGGGGCGCAACACCACCTTCGGCACCCGCCTGACGCTGACCCCGAACGATGCCCACGACTTCGCCCTCGATTTCGAGCGAGGCCGCCAGGTCTACAACAATGATGACTGCCAGCTGGGCAATCTCGACGGCAAGAATGGCGGCAGCGCCACCGATGGCTGCACCACCAACGCACCGTTGCGTGCCAATGGCTACAAGGATGAACTGCGCTTCGAGCGTGATCAGATCGCCCTCAGCCATACCGGGCGTCTGAGCTTCGGTACGCTGGAAAGCAGCATCACCCACAACACCACGGAAACCTTCGGCCGTACCATTCCAGGCAACCCGATTGGCAACTCGTACACAGGTTTCCCTTCGATCGTCATCGGCGACGACCGCAAGCTGAAGTCGACCGATCTGGTCGTAGATACCAAGTTGGTCGCTCCCGTGGGCGAATCCCACATCGCAACGGTTGGTGCACAGTGGTGGGACGCCAAGGTCACCGACGGCATTGCCGATGAGGACTTCCAGCAGACGTCCTGGGCGCTGTTCGCTGAAGATGAGTGGCGCCTGCGTGACGACCTGGCACTGACCCTGGGCGCGCGCTACGAGGATCATGAAGCCTTTGGTGGCCATGTCAGCCCACGTGCTTATCTGGTGTGGAACACCACGGACACCTGGACCCTGAAAGGCGGCGTGAGCCGTGGCTACAAGACCCCGACACTCAACCAACTGCACAGCGGCATCAATGGCGTGACCGGCCAGGGCTCGACCATCACCATTGGTAGCCCCGACCTGGATCCGGAAATCACCACCAACACCGAGATCGGCGCGTACTACGACAACCTCTCTGACTTCAACGCCAACGTCACCCTGTTCCATAACAAGTTCAAGGACAAGATCGACGACGGCACGCCGTTGGCCAACTGCTTCTACACTGCGAATCCGAACCAGCCAGGCTGCGTCAGCTATGGCGCGGGCTTCACTCAGGAGAACTTCGCCCAGAGCGTGAACATCGGCGAAGCCGTCACCAAGGGTATCGAGGTTGCAGGTCGATGGGCGTTCGCCCCAGCCTGGGCGCTGGCAGTCAACTACACCTACACCGACAGCGAGCAGAAGAGTGGCATCAACAAGGGCGCGCCACTGACCAATACACCGGAGCATATGGCTCACGCACGCCTGAGCTGGGCAGCCAATGATCGCCTGACACTGTGGTTCAAGGGTGAATACCGCGGCGAACGTGCTCGCTTTACCGACCGCTACGAAAATCTGACGGCTGCAAACAAAGCCCTGTACGACGCCGCCGGCGACCTGAAGGCCTATGAAGTCTTCCACCTAGGTGGCTCATTCAAGGCATCGGAGAACGTGACCTTCAGCGCCACGATCTACAACCTGTTCGACAAAGACTTCACCAGCGGCAGCTACTACACCACCAACACCGGCACCACCGGCTGGGCGTCCGACTATACGCAGATCGCGCAGTCCACCAGCGGCACCCTCGAGGAAGGTCGCCGTCTCTGGCTGTCGACGGTTATCGAGTTCTGATCACAATGCCGCCGCTCCATCCGGAGCGGCGGCTTCTCTGGTGAACGGCATCGGCAAACGAACGTATAGACTGTGTAAATAAGAACCACCCGCAAGAATTTCCCCTCTAGAATCCGCCGCCTCCCTCCTTCGAGCACGCTGCACATGCCCCGACTCCCCTGGCTCGGCACCCTGCGCCAATGGCACTGGATCAGTTCCGCGCTATGCCTGGCTGGCATGCTGCTGTTCGCTATCACCGGCATCACCCTCAACCACGCCGGGCAGATCGAAGCACGCCCGCAGGTACAACAGAAGCAGGCGCAACTGCCCGCCGAATTGCAGGCGCAGTTGCTGCAGCAAACGCCCAATCAGGGTTTGCCGCTGGCCTTGCGTCAATGGCTGGAGCAGAGCCTGGATGTGCGCCTCGACGGACGCAGCGCCGAATGGTCGGATGGCGAGCTGTATATCGCCCTGCCGCGCCCGGGCGGCGACGCCTGGCTAAGCCTCGATCTGAGTTCCGGCGCACTGGAATACGAAGCCACCGACCGAGGCTGGATCGCCTACTTCAACGACCTGCACAAGGGCCGCCATACCGGCACGGCCTGGAGCTGGTTCATCGATATCTTCGCCGCAGTCTGCGTGATGTTCAGCCTCACCGGCCTGCTGCTCCTGCACCGCCATGCCGGTAGCCGCCCCTCGACCTGGCCACTCACTGGTCTGGGCCTGTTGCTGCCGCTGCTGCTGGCGCTTGTTTTCATCCATTGACGAGGTGGCCATGTCCAGACCCTTGTTGTTCGCCTTTACCAGCCTGCTCAGCGCCCCACTGCTGGCGGCGCAGATGACCGTCGAGGTCGAGATCCCGCGCCTGCAGGTCGCCGAATATCACCGCCCCTATGTGGCCGTCTGGCTGGAGGATGCGGGCAACCGTCATGCCGCCGATCTGGCGGTGTGGTACGACATGAAGATGAAGGATGCCGAGGGCGAGAAATGGCTCAAGGACCTGCGCCAGTGGTGGCGCCGTAGCGGGCGCAACCTGGACATGCCAGTCGATGGCATCAGCGGCGCCACCCGCGCCGTAGGCAAGCACAGCCTGAGCTTCGCTAGCGACAGCCCGCAGTTGCAGAACCTGACGACGGGTGAATACCAACTGGTCATAGAGGCTGCACGCGAAGTGGGCGGCCGCGAACTGCTGCGTGTGCCGTTCACCTGGCCGCCGCAGCAGCGCAGCAAGGCCAGCGCCCAGGGCCAGCACGAGCTGGGCGCCATCACCCTCGAACTCACCCCATAAGGAAATCACCATGAACAAGACCTGCAAATGGGCCGCGCTGACCCTGGCCCTGTGCCTGCCTTTCTCCGCTCAGGCTCACCGCGCCTGGATGCTGCCCTCGGCCACCGTACTGTCCGGCGAAGAACCGTGGATCACCGTCGACGCTGCTGTCTCCAATGATCTGTTCTACTTCGAGCACTTCCCGATGCGTATCGCCGGTGTCGGCGCAGTGGACCAGACACCAGCCGGTGGGCCGCCTGGCATGCGTCCGCGCCCGGCCGCGCAATTGCAGATCCAGGCGCCAGATGGCAGCCTGCTGCAACCGCAAAATGGCCATATCGGTCGCTATCGCAGCAGCTTCGATCTGCCCCTCTCGCAGAAGGGCACCTACAAGCTGAGCATCGCCAACCACGGCCTGTTCGCCTCCTACAAGGAGAACGGCCAGCAGCGGCGCTGGATGGGCAGCGCTGATGCCCTGGCCAAGGAAATCCCGGCTGCCGCCGAAGATTTGCAGGTCAGCCAGACCTCCAGCCGCATGGAAGTCTTCGTCACCTCCGGCAAAACCACCGACACCGTGCTGGCCACCACCGGCAAGGGCCTGGAACTGCAGCCGGTGACCCACCCCAACGACCTGTTCGCGGGTGAAACGGCCGAGTTCATCCTGCTGCTCGACGGCAAACCTGCCGCTGATGTGGCAGTGAGCGTGATCCCCGGCGGCAACCGCTACCGCGACCAGCTCGGCGAGATCGAGTTGAAGAGCGACGCCCAGGGCCGTATCAGCATCACCTGGCCCGAGGCCGGCATGTACTGGCTGGAAGCCGAGCTGGAAAGCGATCAGGCACAGGCGCCAGCCACCCGCCGCCGCGCCAGCTACAGCGCAACCCTGGAAGTGCTCGCGCCCTGAGTCGATAAGCACGCTGCACCTGCGGCAGCCACTGCGATCAGGCAGCTGCCGCAGGGAATGAGCACCACGAACCTTGGATGACATCCAGGCTACGGATCAGCATGACATCTCCACTCGCCCCCTTCTTGCAGCGCTACTGGCCCGCCCTTGCCTGCCTGAGCCTGGCCATCCTGCTGCTCTGGCTGCAGCCGCCACGGCACATCAGCGCCGCGCTGGCCGTGCTCGCCTGGCTGGCGATCTGCGTGCGAAGCTGGCGCCCCCGCTCTGCCTGCGCCGCGACCACCAGCGAGACAGGCGAGCCCTTATTCGTTGCCTACGCCAGCCAGAGCGGCCAGGCGCAGGCACTGGCCGAAATGAGTGCCGAACAGCTGCGCAGCAGCGGCATCAATGCACAGGCACTGCCATGCGATACCCTGCGCGCAGAACGCCTGACCTCCAGCAGCCGCCTGCTACTGATAGCCAGCACCTACGGCGAAGGCGAAGCGCCGGACCACGCGGCGCGCTGGCTGCGTGAGCTCGACCAGGCCCAGCCAGACCTGAGCAGGCTCGACTTCGCCCTGATCGGTCTGGGAGATCGCCAATATCGGTATTTCTGTGGTTTTGCCAGGCAACTGGACCAGCGCCTGCAAGGCCTCGGCGCGAATCCACTGTTCGACCGCCTAGAAGCCGACCGTGGCGACCCGGCCGTGCTGCGCCAATGGCAGCAGCAACTCGGCCTGCTGGCTGGCGGGCAGCACTTCGCCGATTGGCAGACAGCCGATTACCAGCCCTGGCAACTGCTCGCACGTCAATGTCTGAACCCCGCCAGCCAGGGGCGCCCCGCGTTCCACCTGCGCTTGCAGCCAACAGACGACATGCCGGCCTGGCAAGCCGGTGATATCGCCGAAGTCGCCCCCTGCCAGCCGCCCGAGCGAGTCGAGGCGTTGCTGCGTGCGCTCGAACTGGACGGCGAACGCAGACTCAGCGACGGAAAAATCCTGCGCTCACAACTGGCTCGCCGGCAATTGCCGGATGACCTGCAAAGCCTGCACGGCCTGGATGCCGAAGCCGTGCTGCAAACGCTGCCCCTGCTGGCGCATCGCGACTACTCCATCGCCTCGCTGCCTGACGATGGCGCGCTGGAACTGTTGGTCCGCCTGCAGCAGGACGCCAAAGGTCAGCCCGGTCAGGGTTCCGGCTGGCTGTGCCGATACGCGCCCATCGGCGGGGCTGTCGAATTGCGTATTCGCAGCAACCCGAGCTTTCACCTGCCGACAGCCAGCGGCCCGCTGATCCTGATCGGCAACGGCACCGGCCTGGCCGGTCTGCGCGCCCACCTGCGCGAGCGCGAGCGGCTGGGCCAGCATGGCCACTGGTTGCTGTTCGGCGAACGCAACGCCGCCTGCGATTTGTTCTTCGCCGACGAGCTACGCACCTGGCAGCGCAGCGGCCACATTAGCCGCCTCGACCTGGCGTTCTCCCGCGATCAGGCGCAACCGGTCTACGTACAGCACCTGCTGCGCGATGCCGCCGATGAGCTGCGCGCCTGGATCGAGCGTGGCGCCAGCATGCTGCTGTGCGGCAGCCTGCAAGGCATGGGCGAAGAGGTCGATGCGCTGCTGCACGGATTGCTCGGCCAGCAGCAGGTAACGGCATTGCGCGAAGCTGGACGTTACCGGCGCGACCTTTACTAACCGCTTCGCCGCGAGACGCGGCGCCTACAAGGCGACGCGATGTCTGCGCAATTCATGTAGGAGCCCCGCCCCGGGGCGAAGCTTTTGCGATCAAGACACATGCAGCGCCTCAGGCACGCTGCAGCATCTCGGGGGCGATGCTGGCAAGATCACGGCAACCGCATAGCGCCATGGTCACCTCCAGTTCTTCACGCAACAGCCTGAGCAGGTGCGCCACACCCAGCGCTCCGGCGGTGGCCAAGGCATGGATGTAAGGCCGGCCGATCAGCACCGCGTCGGCGCCCAGCGCCAGAGCCTTGAACACATCACTGCCACGACGTATGCCCCCATCGACCAAGACCGGCACATCTGCGCCTAGCTCGGCGCGAATCGACGCCAGCGAGCGAATCGCCGGCCACTGCGAATCCAGCACCCGGCCACCATGGTTGGAGACGATCACCCCGGCAGCCCCTGCCTCCACGGCCAAACGCGCATCGTCAGCGTGCAGGATGCCCTTGAGCAGCACCGGCAGGCAGCTGCGTTGACACAGCCAGGCGACATCCTGCCAACCCGGCGCCACCGCCATCAGCCCATCGAACACCGTGCTGCCGCCCTCGGGCAAAGCCGGCAGTTGCACCGCCTGTTCGAGATTCACCGCAGAGATATCCGGCGGCAAGCGAAAGCCCGCACGCTGTTCGCGGTTGCGTACGCCGGACACCGGCGCATCCACCGTCAGCACCAAGGCGCGATAGCCGGCCGCTTCGGCGCGCTGCGCCAGGGCCAAGGTCGCCGGGCCGCTGCCCTGCCAGTAGAGCTGAAACCACAGCGGCCCCTGCGCCACCTCGGCCACCTCCTCCAATCGCGTGGAGGCGAAGGAGCTGAGCACCGCCGCGCCGCCCATGACACCAGCAGCCAGCGCGCTGGCGCGTTCACCCTCGGCGTGAAACAGATGCTGATAAGCAATCGGCGCCAGCACGATGGGATGCTGCAACGCGTCGCCGAGCAACTGGCAACGGGTGTGGCCACCGCGCAGGTCGCGCAGCATGCGCGGCAGCAAGGCCCACTCCTGCCATGCCTGCAGATTGGCCTGGCAGGTCAGCTCGTCACCGGCGCCGCCCTGCAGATAGGCCAGGGCATTGCCATCGAGCCGCTCGAGGGCATAACGCTGGTAATCCTGAGCAGAGACCAGGTCGGCGGGAATTTCACTAAGCGGCGCCAGGCGGCTCATGCTCACTCGCTCCATTGACGCAGCAGGTTGTGATAGGTGCTGGTCAGGCCGAGCACTTCCTCGCTGTCGCCCAATTGCGCGCGCAGTTTGAGAATGTTCATGTCCAGCTCGAACAGCAGCTTGCGCTGCCAGGCGTCGCGCACCCAGCTCTGCGTCCACAGGAAAGAGGCGATACGCGCGCCACTGGTAACGGGCTCGACGCGGTGCAGGCTGGTGGCCGGGTAGACGATGGCATCGCCAGCCGCCAGCTTCACCTCATGTTCGCCATAGGTGTCTTCAACGATCAGCTCGCCGCCTTCGTACTCTTCCGGCTCACTGAGAAACACCGTGGTGGAAACGTCGGTGCGCACCTGCAAACCACTGAAACGGTCACGCTGCAGGGCGTTGTCGACATGGTTGCCGTAGCGCCCGCCACCGCTGTAACGGTTGAACATCGGCGGCAGCATGTGCCGGGGCAGCACCGCCGAGACGAACAGCGGGTGGCGCTGCAAGGCACCGGCAATGCTTTGCGAGAGCGGGGCGAATGCCGGCGACTCTGCCGGGAACTGCAGGTTGCTCTTGAGCACCGCAGCCTGGGCGCCGGACGAGCGCGCGCCGTCGACCCAATCATGGGCCGCCAGCTCGGCGCGCAGGGCGGCGACCTCCTGCTTGCTCAGGACCTGCGGGATATGCAGCAACATCGGGGCAGTCTCCTGCGTTGAACGCAAGAAGCCCGCGCATGGCGCAGGCTTCTTGCGACACGGGGGTCGGATCAGAAGGACAGTTCGGTGGTGAACATCGCCGAACGCGGCGTGCCGAGACGAGCGCGGGCACCACTGTTGTTCAACGACTCGATGTACTCCTTGTCGAACAGGTTGTACAGGTTCAGGCGCAGGTTGACGTTCTTGTTCAGACGATAAGCCGCCATGGCATCGGCCACCCAGTAGGACGGGATCACTGGCATGTTCTGCGTGCTCAGATCGACACCGGAAACGATCACCCGGTCCTGCTCGGACACGTAGCGCGCGCCACCGCCCAGGGTCAGATCGCCCAGGGTGTAGGAAGTCCACAGTGTCGCAGTCAGATCCGGTGACCAGCGCACGCCAGTGTTATTGCTGACGCCGTTGGTGGCACTGAAGCTGGCCTGATCGAGCTGCTTGGTCTTCATGTGGGCAACGCCGGCAGAAACCTGCCAGAAGTTGGTCAGCTGACCGACCACGCCCAGTTCGACGCCGTCGACGCGGGTCTTGCCTTCCTGGAAGTAGCGGGCAGCGAAGGAGTCGTAGCTGACCTGGTTCTCGTTCTCCGTGCGGTAGGCCGCCAGGGTCAGCGCCAGGCGCTCATCCAGCAGATCCCATTTGGTGCCGAGCTCGATGTGTCGGGTTTCCTGCGGGTCCAGACCAACCTGTTCGTTGGACGAAGAAGTCGCGGAGTCCGCCACCAGAGCGAAGTTGTTGCTCCCCGGCGGAGTCATCGAGTTGGCGTAGGACAGGTAAATGCTGCCGTTGGGCAAGGGCTTGAATACCACGCCGGTGTTCCAACTGGTCAGGTCGCCCGACTCGTAGCCACTGCCCGGCACACGTGCGCCGGAGGTGATGGCGACGCTGTCGGTCTCGGTGCGGAAGTGCTCGAAACGCACACCGCCATTGAGCGCCCACTGCTCGTTCAGGTGCAGGGTGTCGAAAACGTAGAGCGCGGCGGTCTTGGTTTCACCATCGGTATAAGCGCCGGTCTTGTAGGGGTCACCCAGAGCATCGTGCGCGTTCGGGTCATACAGGTTGGCTGGCGGCAGCGGCACTGCCGGGTAGGCCACGCCATCGATGGTCTGGGCGGCAGTGGCATAGCTGCGGTTGAGCTGCTTCTCGCTCATCAGCTCAAGGCCAGCCGCTAACTCGTTGCGCAGGCCGAAGGTATCGAACTGAGCGTTCAGGCTGCTCTGGTTGGCGAGGATCTGGTTTTCCTGGTCGACCACCTGACGACTGCGGGAAACGGTCCAGTTTGCCGGATTGGTCGAACCATTGGCATTGAGCGCGTTGATGCCGGTGAGGATGCGGTCGTTATTGCTGCGCCCCCAACGCGACAGGTTGCGTAGGGTCAGGGCGTCATTGACGTCGTGTTCGACCTTGAGGGTGAACATGTCGCCGTCGATGCGCTCATAGTCACCCTTGGCCCCGTAGTAGTTTTCCGTGTCGACCTTGCCAGCGGCGTTCAGCGCCGCATTGGCGTTGTAGAAGCCGCTCATGCCGATGGTCGGGATGCCGCCGTCTGGCGTATTGTCCTGGCGCACATGCTGCGAGTAGAGGTAGACGCGGGTCGCCGTATCCAGGCCGAATGCGATCGCCGGGGCCACGCCATAGCTGCTGTTGTCCACATAGTCGCGGCCATCGACGTCGCCAGCGCGACGCATCAGGTTCAGGCGCAGCGCCGAGTTGTCACCCAGCTGACGATTGATGTCGGCGGTGAGGTTGCTCTTGTCGGCAGTGCCGTAGCCGAGGGTGGCGAAGGTCTCGTCAGTCAGGGTCGGCAGCTTGGAGATCAGATTGATGTAACCCGAGGATGCACCACGACCAATATCGGAGCCGGCTGCCCCCTTGACCACCTCAACCTGATCCAGGTTGAACACATCGCGACTGACCGCGCCGAGGTCACGCACACCGTCGACGAAGGTCGATTGCTGGGTGGAGAAGCCGCGCATCATGAAGGTGTCGCCCGCAGAGGTATTGCCGTTTTCGCCGAGCTGCAGGGTGATGCCGGGGGTATTGCGCAGCGCCTCCATCAGGCTGCCTGCGCCTTGTTCGCGGAGCATCTCCTTCTTGATCACCTGCACGGTCTTGGGTGTATCCAGCAGCGGCTGAGTCAGCTTGGTATTGGCGCTCTTGTCGGCCTTGTAGGGGACTTCGGCCTTGGACGTCACCACCATCTCGGGCAGGTCCACGCCCTTTTCGCTGTCAGCAGTCTGTGCAACTGCCAGGGCTGGCAGGGTTGCCGCGACCAGTGCGGCAAGATGATTGACGTGATGATGCTTACGACTACGGATTGTCATTGTTGTCCCCAGGTTGGAAAGGCTACGTCCTGGCCTTGCAAGCGGCAGTGCAACAGGACGTAACAAATACTTAACAAAGCGCGCGAATGCTAATGACTCTTATCTGCAATAGCAATACAACCAGCTTTAGATTTTTACATTTCCTTGACGCTCATCACCCCCGCCACAAAGGCACGAACTGAGCGGAGGTAGCCTCTTGCGCCACAGCCCGACGCGGACTGCCGCGAAGACAGCAGGCATGCCACCCGGAGCAAGACAAAGACCTCAACGTTTCACGCGCCCACGCACAACGACAGGCCCAGCCAGGTAAATGGCCGGCCAAAAACGCAAAAACCCGCCGAAAGGCGGGTTCTTGGAGGGAGTAGCGCTTACAGGTAGTAGGACTTCAGCGGCGGGAAGCCATTGAACTCCACGGCGCTGTAGCTGGTGGTGTAGGCACCGGTGGACAGCCAGTAAAGGCGGTCACCACTGGAGAGGTTGAGCGGCAGGCCGTACTTGTAGTGCTCGTACATGATGTCGGCGCTGTCGCAGGTCGGGCCGGCGATCACCACTTCTTCCATCTCGCCCTTCTTCTCGGTCCAGATCGGGAATTTGATCGATTCGTCCATGGTTTCGATCAAGCCACTGAACTTGCCGACGTCGGCATACACCCAGCGCTCGACGGCGGTACGCGACTTGCGCGCCACCAGCACCACTTCCGAGACCAGCACACCGGCGTTGGCGATCAGCGAGCGGCCCGGCTCGAGGATGATTTCCGGCAGATCATCGCCGAAATCTTCCTTGAGGAAGCGGGTGATTTCCGCTGCGTAGGTTTCCAGATCATTGGTGCGCTGGATGTAGTTGGCCGGGAAGCCGCCACCCATGTTGATCATCTGCAGGGTGATGCCGTCCTCTTCCTTGAGGCGCTCGAAGATCACCTTGACCTTGGCGATGGCGGCGTCCCACACATCGATGTCGCGCTGCTGCGAACCGACGTGGAAGGAAATGCCGTACGGCACCAGGCCCAGTTGCTTGGCCAGGATCAGCAGGTCCAGGGCCATGTCCGGCTGGCAACCGAACTTGCGGCTCAGCGGCCAGTCGGCGCTGGTGGAGCCTTCAGTAAGAATGCGCACGTAGATCTTCGAACCCGGCGCGGCCTTGGCGATGTTGCGCAGGTCGGCTTCGGAATCGGTGGCGAACAGGCGCACGCCTTTTTCATAGAAGTAGCGAATGTCGCGCGCCTTCTTGATGGTGTTGCCGTAGCTGATGCGCTCGGGGCCGACGCCGGTGGCCATGACCTTGTCCAGCTCGTAGATCGAGGCGATGTCGAAGCTCGAGCCCTTGTCACGCAGCAGCTCGATGATCTCGACGGCCGGGTTGGCCTTGACCGCGTAGTAGACCTTGGCGAAGGGGAAGCAGGTACCCAGTTGATCGTAGGCATCAGCGATGATCTGCCGGTCGATCACCACGAACGGGGTTTCGTGCTGATCGGCGAATGCCTTCATGCGCTGGAAAGTGGCGGGTGCGTAATAGTCTTCGACCTTGATCGACATGCGGGAACTCCAATGGCTAAACCGGGAACACATGGATTCGGGCAGCGAAACGCCTCACAGGTTCCGCTACGTGTAGGGGGTGGCCGCGCAACGCGCGTGCCTGAACGTCTGACAGTTTCCCCACTTTGGTTCGCCTACTTCCCAAGGCATGTCGCCGAGCATCACCGGTACCGACCATGCGCCGGCCGGCAACCTCTCGTCGTCAGTACTTGAGCCGGATGGATCGTTTCCAGCATGGACGTTCGGGCGCGGACTTTAAGACCATGCGCCCCGCAGATCAACCGGAAATTCTGCCTAATTTCAGCTCGTTCCGGATATCACACAAAACGCCCTGAAATGCTGAACAGGCGGGGCTTTCAGCCAGTTTGCCGCAGCCATGTTTCAGTGCCATTGCAGCACCTTTGAGCGAGCGGTTTGCACCGCCCGCTCGTCCACTCAGTACACGTCACGGCGATAACGGCCTTCCTCAAGCAATGCCTGTAGCGCTTCATCGCCCAGCAGCTCGCGCAATACCCTGTCGACACCACCGGCCATACCCTGCAGGCTGCCGCAGACGTAGATCGCCGCGCCCTCGGCCAGCCAGGCGCGTAAACGTGCACGCTGTTCGCGCAGCAGGTCCTGCACGTAGCGCTTGTCGGCCTGATCGCGGGAGAACACCAGATCCAGATGCTGCAGCTCACCTACCGCCAGCGCCGCCTGCAACTCGTCACCACAGAAGAAATCGCAGGCGCGGTTGCGCTCGCCGAACAGCAGCCAGTTGCGCCCTTGCCCAGCCAGTGCGCGTGCGCGCAGCAGCGAACGCAGGCCGGCCAGGCCGGTGCCGTTACCGATCAGGATCAACGGGCGGTCATCCTCAGGCAGGTGGAAGCTGCTATTGCGTCGTACCCGCGCCAGCACCTGACCGCCCTCGGGCAGGTGCTCGGTCAGCCAGCCGGAGCCAAGGCCCAGACTGCCGTCAGCTTGCACGGCCTGACGCACGATCAGTTGCAGCACGCCATCGGCGGCGACCGAGGCGATGGAATATTCCCGTGTGCCCAGCGGCACCAGCGCATCGATCAACGCCTGAGCGTGCAAGCCAACCAGGTGAGCGAAGCTGTCCGGCAATTGCCGTTCGGCCAAGGCCTCGCTCAGGCTCGTCGTCTGGCCATCAAGCACTACCGGCTCACAGCCGCCGAAACCGGAGTGCTGCAGCCAGGCTTGCACCCGCTCATGCGCATGGCGCGGGCGAATCTCCAGGATATCGCCAGCTTGCCAAGTACCCTGTGCGGGCGGCGTGAGGCCGATTAAGAACACCGCAGCACCCTGACTGCCTGGATTGAGCAGACGCCGCTCGGCCAACGGCCAGTTCTGCCACGGCGCGTCCTCGAAGCGAATCGGCGCAGCACCGGTAAGCTCGCTCAGTTGCTGCTGCCAACGCTGCAGCGCGGCCTGGTCGTCGCCGTCGACCTCAACGCTGTCGAACAGGCGATGCGCACCCTGCAACCCCAGCCAGTCGTTGATGCGGCGGGCGAATCCGCAGAAATGCTCGTACTGCCGATCCCCCAGCGCCAGCACGGCATAGCTCAACTGCCCCAGCGGCAGCGAACCACCCAGCACCTTGCGCTCGAAGCCCTGCGCAGCGTCCGGCGCCTCGCCATCACCAAAGGTGCTGACCACGAACAGCGCCTTCTGCGCGCGGCTCAGGCTGTCAGCGTCGAGGCGCGAGAGCGGCTCGACCCGCACCGGGATACCGGCGGCCTGCAACTGCCCGGCGCTCTGCCAGGCCAGTTGCTCGGCGAAGCCGCTCTGGCTGGCAAACCCCACCAGCCAGCCTTCAGCCGAGTTATCCGTTTTCAGCGTACCGCGCGCCGCCTGGGCCGCGCGCTTTTTGCGTCGGCGGTCCAGGTACAGCAGCCAGCCGGTGATGAAAAACAGCGGCATGGCCGCCGTGGCCAGCATCATCAGGATGCGCCCGGGCATGCCGAAGTACTCGCCCACATGCAGGGCGTAGACGCTGGCCAGCAGTTGCGCCTTGAAGCTCTTCTCGGTGTAGCGCTCATGCTGGCTAACTGCGCCGCTTTGCGGGTCGAGCTGCAACTGGTTGAAGGCGCGCACATGCTCGGCGCCATCGAGTATGTAGAAAACCGTCGCCGGCTGCCCCGCCACTGGCGGCAGGCGCAGGTTCCAGGCCACCAGCTTGGGCCCGGCGGCTTGCTGGATGCTCTGCCAGACGGCGTCGTAGTCGACTTCGGGGGCAGGGCCATTGGGCGCCTGGCGACCGCCACGGCCACGCTCACCACGCTGTTCGGGCGGTGTGTCGGAAAGCAGGCGCGTCAGCCCCTCGCGATACCAGTCATAAGACCAATACAAACCGGTGAGCCCGGCGCAGAGATAAAACAGCAGCGCCCAGGTGCCGGCGACAGCGTGCAGATCCCAGTTGAAGCTACGCCCCTTCTTCTTCCAGTCCAGCGTCAACCAGGTACGCCAGCTCAAGGCCTGGCGCGGCCAACGCAGATAGAGGCCGGACAAGCAGAAGAAAATCAGCGCCACCGTACTGGCAGCGGTGATCTGCTTGCCCACCTCGCCCATCGACAGAAAGCGGTGCAGCATCAGCATCAGGTGGAAGAAATCCTGACCAATGGGTTCGGCCAGCACCTCCCCGGTGTAGGGGTCGAAAGGGATACGCGGCCCGCGGCGCTCGCCCGGCGGTGGCATAAGAAAAGCCGTGCCAGGCCCGTCATGGCGACCGTCGAACCACAACGCAGTTACACGATCAGAGGTAGCGGCCTCGATCTTCGCAGCCAGCTCGCCAGGGGTGAGAGGGCCTTGTGCGCTGGGCTGAATCTGCCAACGCTCGGCGTTAAGCGCGCGGGTGATCTCGCCCTCGAAACTGTAAAGGGCACCGGTTATGCCCATGACGGCCAGCACCAGGCCGGCGCTGATACCGAAGAACCAGTGCAACTGGAAGATGATTTTCTTGAACACGACGGAGCCACCCTCACCCACTGCGACGGGCGGCCACTCTATATGGGAATAATTTTCATAACCATTACTTTGCGCGATATTTACGCATCGGCAACAAGGCCCGGCCGCAGCACTTACCGAACAGCCTGAAACCGATGGCCGCTCTCCGCCAGAGCCGGCAGTTATCGGTATAATCCCGCGCTTTACGGGTGCCAAGGCACCCTCAACGACTCCATCCAGGCATATATTCATGACCACCCAGGCCGCCGAAGTCGCCAAGCGCCGTACCTTCGCCATCATTTCCCACCCGGACGCCGGTAAGACCACCATCACCGAGAAGCTGCTGCTGATGGGCAAGGCCATCGAAGTGGCCGGCACCGTGAAGTCGCGTAAATCCGACCGCCATGCCACCTCCGACTGGATGGAGATGGAGAAGCAGCGCGGCATCTCCATCACCACCTCGGTGATGCAGTTCCCCTACCGCGAGCACATCATCAACCTGCTCGACACCCCCGGCCACGAAGACTTCTCCGAGGACACCTACCGCACCCTGACCGCAGTGGACAGCGCGCTGATGGTGCTCGACGGCGGCAAGGGCGTCGAGCCACGTACCATCGCCCTGATGGACGTGTGCCGCCTGCGTGATACGCCCATCGTCAGCTTCATCAACAAGCTCGACCGCGACATCCGCGACCCCATTGAGCTGCTCGACGAGATCGAAGCGGTGCTGAAGATCAAGGCGGCGCCCATCACCTGGCCAATTGGCTGCTACAAGGACTTCAAGGGCGTTTACCACCTGAGCGGCGACTACATCGTGGTCTACACCCCGGGCCATGGCCACGAGCGCACCGAAGCCAAGATCATCCAGAAGCTGGATTCGGACGAAGCCCGCGACCACCTGGGTGACATGTACGAGCGCTTCGTCGAGGAGCTGGAGCTGGTGCAGGGCGCCTGCCACGCGTTCGAGCCCGACGCCTTCCTCAAGGGCGAAATGACCCCGGTGTTCTTCGGCACCGCGCTGGGCAACTTCGGCGTCGACCACGTACTCGACGCCGTGGTCGACTGGGCGCCGCGTCCGCTGCCGCGCGCCGCCAACGAGCGCAATGTGGAGCCGACCGAGGAGAAATTCTCCGGCTTCGTGTTCAAGATCCAGGCGAACATGGATCCGAAGCATAGGGACAGGATTGCCTTTATGCGCATCTGCTCGGGCAAGTACACCCAAGGCATGAAGATGCGCCACGCGCGCCTGGGCAAGGACGTGCGCGTTGGCGACGCGCTGACCTTCTTCTCCAGCGAGCGTGAGCACCTGGAAGAAGCCTACGCCGGCGACATCATCGGTCTGCACAACCACGGCACCATCCAGATCGGCGACACCTTCACCGAAGGCGAGAACCTGGGCTTCACCGGCATCCCGCACTTCGCCCCGGAACTGTTCCGTCGCGTGCGCCTGAAAGATCCGCTGAAATCCAAGCAGCTGCGCCAGGGCCTGCAGGAACTGGCCGAGGAAGGCGCCACCCAGGTGTTCTTCCCCGAACGCAACAACGACATCATCCTCGGCGCAGTTGGTGTGCTGCAGTTCGACGTGGTCGCCAGCCGCCTGAAGGAGGAATACAAGGTGGAGTGCGCCTACGAGGCGATCAACGTCTGGTCGGCGCGATGGATCGAATGCAGCGACGAGAAGAAGCTCAAGGAGTTCAAGGACAAGGCCTATGAGAACCTCGCCGTCGACGGCGGTGGCCACCTCACCTACCTGGCCCCGACCCGCGTCAACCTCAGCCTGATGGAAGAGCGTTGGCCGGAGGTGAAATTCCGCGCGACGCGCGAGCATCACTGATCCATCGAACAAGGCCCGCTCTGCGGGCCTTGTGCTATTTACTCATCCTCCTCCAGCGTCCAGGCCACCAGCGAGTCGCCCAGGCGCGTACCGAACGAGCCGTGCCCACCGGCCATTACCACCACATATTGCTTGCCGGTCTTCTCCGACACGTAGCTGATAGGCGTGGCCTGGCCGCCGGCCGGCAGCCTGTCCTTCCATAACTCCTCGCCGGTGCGCATGTCGTAGGCGCGCAGGTAGTAGTCCAGCGTGCCGCTTAGAAAGCCCAGACCACCAGCAGTGACCAACGGGCCGCCGAGGTTCGGCACGCCGACGGTCAGGGGAATGCCCAAGGGGGCACTGTCGCGGCTAGTGCCATTCTTGCGCTGCCAGACCTTGTCCATGCTGCGCAGGTCCACCGCCGTGACAGTGCCCCATGGCGGCGCCTGGCAAGGCAGACCGAAGACCGAAAGAAACGGTTTCAGGCTGACCATGTAAGGCGCGCCACGATTGGGTTGCAGACCGGTTTCGCCACTGCCATAACGAACATCCTGCGCCTCCTCGCGTTTGACCAGACGCGACACGAACGCAAGGTAATTAGGCGCGCCGAAGAGAATCTGCCGCTGCGGGTCGACCGCCACCGATGGCCAGTTGAACACGCCGACGTTGCCCGGGTAGATCAACGATCCCTGCTCCGATGGCGGAGTGAAGTCGCCCTCGTAACGCAGGCGGTGGAACTGGATGCGACAGATCAACTGGTCGAACGGCGTACCACCCCACATGTCGCGCTCGTGCAGCGGCTCCTCGGGGGCATAGCTGAGTTTTGATGCCGGCTGGGTCGGCGCGGTGAAGTCGCCCTCCACCGTACCCTGCGGCACTGGATGCTCGCTGACCGGCACGATGGGTTCGCCGCTGCGCCGGTCAAGCACATAGAGGTCGCCGCGCTTGGTCGGCTGGATGATCGCCGGCACCGGCCCATCAGCGCCTTCGATATCCACCAGGGTGGGCTGAGACGGCAGGTCGCGATCCCAGAGGTCATGATGCACGGTGCGGAATTCCCAACGCACCTTGCCGGTCTCCAGGTCCAGCGCCACCAGCGCCGCGGTGAAACGTTCGGCCTCGGCGCCGCGCTGCACACCCCACTGATCTGGCGTCTGGTTGCCCATGGGGATGTATACCAGGCCCAGTGCCTCGTCCGCCGTGGCGATGGTCCAGGAATTTGGCGTGCTGCGCACGTAGGTCTCACCGGCCGGCAGCGGTTCGGTGGCATCGGGACGGCCAGGATCGAAGTTCCACACCAGCGCGCCGGTGCGTACGTCGTAGGCACGGATCACCCCACCCGGCGAATCCACCGAGCCGTTGTCGGTCACCGAGCCGCCGACGATGACCAGTTTCTCGGTGACCACCGGCGGCGAGGTAGGCAGGTAGACACCCAGCGCGTCATCGCCCAGGCCAACCTTGAGGTCGACCATGCCGGCCTCGCCAAAGTCCTCGCACGGCTTGCCGTCATGCACATCAAGCGCGTACAGCGTGGCATCGTTGGTAGGCAGGAACAGTCGCTGGGTGCAGCGCGCCGTTGCCGCTGGTGAAGGCTCCGGCGCCGCGCCATCTCGGGCGGCAATCAGTGGGCCGCGATAGGCTGTCGCATCGTGGTAAGCCAGACCACGACAGGTCATGTGCTGGTAGTACTCGGCCTGACGGTTGATGGCCGGGTCGAAGCGCCAGCGCTCCTCGCCGGTGTCGGCATCCACCGCGATGGCGATGCTGTGCGGCGTGCAGATGAACAGGTTGTCACCGACCTTGAGCGGCGTCACCTGATTGGTAATCTCGCCGGGGTCGCCCTCACCGGGCAGATCCCCCGTGTGGAACTCCCAGGCTTTCTTCAGCCGCCCGACGTTGGCCGTGGTGATCTGCTCGGCACTGGCATAGCGCTCGCCACGCGACGAGCCGCCGTAGGCAGTCCATTCGCTGGCCGAACGACTGGCTGTCGACGCACCTGCAGCGGCCATGCGCGGCTCGTCGAAGCGGCCGGGCAGTCGATGGTAGTCCTGCGTCAACGAATAGACCGCCATGCCGGCTCCAAGCAGCAGGCCTATACCCAGCATCACGCTGGCACCGTCACGCCAGGGCTGCCCAGGCGCGATATGCCGGTTGATCCATGGCAGCAGTAGCCACAGGCCGAGCACGCACCACAGGTCGATGCGCGGCGCTATCTGCCACCAATCGAAACCCACCTCGAAGACCGTCCAGGCCAGGCTCGCCAGCA
Organism: Pseudomonas sp. NY15364; assembly: GCF_048068235.1. Classification (NCBI taxonomy): domain Bacteria; kingdom Pseudomonadati; phylum Pseudomonadota; class Gammaproteobacteria; order Pseudomonadales; family Pseudomonadaceae; genus Pseudomonas; species Pseudomonas sp. NY15364. The sequence continues at coordinate 95,507 of NZ_JBLUPX010000013.1, forward strand.
GCACCAGGGCATACAGCCACAGCGCCGCGCGCTGACGGCGATGAATCAGCACGCCCACCAACAACAGGCCGAGGCCAGCCAGCAGGTAGTACCAGGAACCGCCCAGCCACAGCAGATAAGCGCCACCGAGCGCCAGCAGCGCGCCCAGAACGACTGTCGCCCAAACCGTAAGCTTGACGCGCAGGAGCTGCGCCTTGTTGTTGCCTGTCATTGCTCGCTCCCCGAAACGCTGCCCCCGGAGGTCGGGGCCGTGATCTGTGGATGCGAAGTGAGGGAGAGAGTTCAGCGATTCTGCGAGTAAGGCTGCACTTGCAAAGCCGTATGCTGGACATGTCGCCACCCAACGCTCTACAGAGTGTAGAAGAACCGGCTGCTAATTGATCAACAGGTGGCCATCTTTAGCTGTGCAGGACAAGCGGAGCAGATCCGGTTGCGCCAATAGCCGTTCAGCAATTGCCGGCTCCAGCTCGGTGCGGATACGACGCGCCAGCGCGCGAGCGCCGAAACGCACGTCATGTTCACGACACAGCCACGTGCGAGCACTCTGCTCCACCTGTAAGGAGCGGCCCTGACGGCCCAGGCGCTGATTGAGCTTGTCCAGTTCGATATTCAGCAAGGCATCGAGCCACTGCTCGTCGACACGCTCGAACACCAGAATGCGGTCGAGGCGATTGAGCCATTCCGGCTCGAAACGCTCGTGCAGCACCTGCTCCAGCAATGCACCCTCGCCCTTGGGCGCAAGCCCCAGCCAGCGTCGCCAACCACGAGCGAAGCGCTCGCGGTAGCGCTGCGCCTGCTGCGCACCGACGTTGCTGGTCATGAAGATCAGGCTATTGCGGAAATCCAGGGTACGGCTGCCGGCAGTCAACGTCAGGCGGCCATGTTCAAGAATGCCGAGCAGGCTGCGTAGCACTTCCGGGCTGGCCTTCTCCAGCTCGTCGAACAGCACGATGCCGGGCCTGCCGAAACTGCCAGCGATGGCTTCGGCATCGAATAGCGTGGTGCCCTCCTTGCTGCCAACGTAACCGGGCGGCGCACCGGTCAGGGCCGCGGCGTAGTGCTCCTGGGCCAGGGTGTGCATGTCGATGCGGCACAGGGCATCGGTACGACCATGGATGGCCTGCGCCAGCAGGCGCACGATCTCGGTCTTGCCGACACCAGTCGGGCCCATGAACAGGTTGACCGCCAGTGGTCGCTCGCGCTCGCCGATATCGGCCTTGACCACCTTGAGCATGGCCTCGACCTGCGCCAGCACTGCGTCCTGGCCGATGATCCGCGAACGCAGCAAGGCCATCACGGTAGCAGGCTCGAAGAGAAAGCGTGATTGCAGCCGGGTAACGCCCTGCTGCTCCAGGCGCTCACGGTTGCTGTCGATCAGGTCGTTGGCGAAGGGCATAGAGCGCCTCGATTTGATGACGGGGTTGCTGAAATTACGTGGGAGGGGCTTTAGCTGCGAAAGAGACTGTCGCGGCTAAAGCCCCTCCCACGGTATTCATCCGGCGGTGCGTTCCTTGCCAGGATGCGGCAACTCACCCACCGGGCAGTCAGCCACGCCGATGGTCGAGCGGGTGAGTTTCTCCACGTCTTCCTGGGCCTTCTGCGCATCCAGCACCCAGGTGCGGTAGAACTCGAACGGGCAATCAGCCACGCCCTTGTCGCCATCACCGGAGTTGTAGACGCCGGTGTAGCCGCGATGGAGCAGCTTGAACAGGTGGTTCTGCGACTGGTCGTTGGCCCGTGCATCACGAATCTGCGACACCGACAGCTGGGCGTACTGGATGCCCATTTCTTCCTCGCCACACTCGCCCAGGGTGCGGCCATCGAAGCCGATCAGCGCCGAGTGGCCGAAGTAGCTGTACACGCCGTCGAAGCCGGTGGCGTTGGCCACCGCCACGTAGCAGTTGTTGGCCCAGGCCATGGTCTTGGCCATCAGCACCTGCTGATCCTTGGCCGGGTACATGTAGCCCTGGCAGCGCACGATCAGCTCGGCGCCTTTCATGGCGCAGTCGCGCCAGATTTCCGGGTAGTTGCCGTCGTCGCAGATGATCAGGCTGATCTTCATGCCCTTGGGGCCTTCGGAGACGTAGGTACGGTCGCCCGGATACCAGCCCTCGATGGGACACCAGGGAATGCACTTGCGGTAGCGCTGGACGATCTCGCCCTGGTCGTTGATCAGGATGAGCGTGTTGTACGGCGCCTTGTGCGGGTGCTCTTCATGGCGTTCGCCAGTGAGCGAGAAGATGCCCCAGGTCTTGGCCTCGCGGCAGGCGGCGGAGAAGATCGCCGTTTCCTCGCCGGGGATGGTCGCGGCGGTGGCCATCATCTCGTCCTTGTCGTACATGATGCCCATGGTGCTGTACTCGGGGAACACCACCAGGTCCATGCCGGGCAGGCCGAGCTTCATGCCCTTGATCATCTCGGCGATTTTGCGCGCGTTATCGAGCACTTCGGCCTTGGTGTGCAGGCGCGGCATCTTGTAATTGACGACGGCGACGCCGACGGTGTCAGGGCTGCTGGAAATATCGCCGTGGCGCATGGCTGTATGTCCTCTGGTTGACTGCTTGATTTGTGGGAGCGGCTTCAGCCGCGAAATGCTCTTTGTGTCGCTGGTTATCGCGGCTGAAGCGCAATGCCGCCCTGCCGCTCCTACAGGAACGTTCTGCGAACTGGATTCCCGCCTTCGCGGGAATGACGGCGAAAACCCACGTCATCCCCACGCAGGCGGGGAGCCAATAAACAGCCTCAGTGGCTGATCATCCACGGCCGTGCCGATGGGCTGGCCTTGAGGCCGTGGGGGTTGGCCTTGGTACGCTCGACCGGTTTGCTCGGGCCGCAGCAACTGCAGCCGGCTGGGTGCTTGCGGTTGGCCTTGTACTCCTCGAGGCTTTGCGGCATGTGGGCGCTGCGCTCGTTGGTTTCATGGGCGCGGCGCTGGCTGCCGGCCATGCTGGCCAGGCCAGGCGCACTGAGGATCACCCGCTCGGTCGGCGCGCCGCAGTAGGGGCACGCGCAGGCGGCGTCACGTTCGGCCATCGGCCGCAGCACGGTGAAATCGCCACAGCTCGGGCAGTCATATTCGTAGATGGGCATGGCAATACCTCGATAAATTCGGTGCGCACGGCGCACCCTACGGTGGCCGTGCGCGCGAGCATCACTTGTCGTAGGCGATGGGCAGGTCGATGCTGCCGTCGAGGAACTTGGTCGGGCCGCTGGCGCTGGGGTTGATGTCGAACTCGAAGATATCGGTCGGCAGCCACAGCGTGGCGCAGGCGTTGGGGATGTCGACCACGCCGCTGATATGCCCCTGCACCGGCGCCGAGCCGAGCAGCGAATAGCCCTGAGCCGGTGAATAGCCGAACTTGGTCAGGTAGTTGATGGCGTTGAGGCAGGCCTGCTTGTAGGCCAGGTTGACGTCCAGGTAGTGCTGCTTGCCGTCGTCATCAACCGAGATGCCTTCGAAGATCAGGTAGTTGTTGTAGGTGGGCACGATCGGGCTGGGCTTGAAGATCGGGTTCTTGATGCCGTACTTGGCCATGCCACCCTTGATCAGCTCGACCTTCATGTGCACCCAGCCGGCCATCTCGATGGCGCCGCAGAAGGTGATCTCGCCGTCGCCCTGGCTGAAGTGTAGGTCGCCCACCGACAGGCCGGCGCCGTCGACGTAAACCGGGAAGAAGATCTTCGAGCCGCGCGACAGATCCTTGATATCGCAGTTGCCGCCATGCTCACGCGGCGGCACGGTGCGAGCGCCGGTAGCAGCCGCCAGGTCGCGTGCCTCGCCCTTCATCTTGCCCATGTGCGCGGTGCTGGCGAACGGCGGGTTGGCCAGCGGCGGTACGCGGGTCGGGTTGGTATCGATCAGTGCCTGCTCGCGCTTGTTCCAGTCGGCGAGCATCTTGTGATCCGGCAGGCAGCCGATCAGCCCCGGGTGGATCAGACCGGCGAAACGCACGCCGGGAATGTGCCGGCTCTTGGTGAACATGCCCTCGAAGTCCCAGATCGACTTCTGCGCCGAGGGGAAATGGTCGGTGAGAAAACCACCACCGTTGTTCTTCGAGAAGAAGCCGTTGAAGCCCCAGAGCATGTCCTGCTTGGCGCCGATATCGAGCAGCTCCACGATCAGCAGGTCGCCCGGCTGAGCGCCTTTCACGCCTACCGGGCCGGACAGGTAATGCACGGTGGACAGGTCGACGTCACGCACATCGCTGGCGTCGTCATTGTTCTTGATCGCACCGCCGGTCCAGTCGTAGGTCTCGAGAATGAAGTCATCGCCCGGGTTGACCCAGCAGGCCATGGGAATGTCCGGGTGCCAGCGGTTATGCACCTGTTCGTTATCGGTAGCAGCCTGGTTGAGGTCGACCTTGATCAGGGTATCGGTCATGACTGAGCTCCATAAGACCTGTTAGGAATGCCGGCCTGTGCCGGGGTACGGAGCCAGTCTCGAACGTGCGGGGGAATCGGCCAATACGTTGGATGACGTATGCCTTGGAGTCCGTATTCATGAGGGCTTCAGGCATTTTTAGCGGGCGCGAAAAAGCGGCCACTGCATGGAGAACACAGCGGCCGTAAAACGTAAAAACCAAGCGTTTGCACCTTCATAGGAGCCGCTGGGCGGCATTCCGCTTCAGCCGCGATTGGCGAGCGATTCGCGGCTGAAGCCGCTCCTACGTCGACTGCATGGAAACCTACACCGACAAATAACGACTGATGCTCGCCTCATCGACCTTGTCGCGGGTTTCCTCGACGACGAACTTGCCCTTCTCGATGACCAGGAAGCGGTCAGCGATCTCCATGGTGAACGACAGCACCTGCTCGGACACCACGATGGTCAGGTCGCGCATGTTGCGGATCTCCTTCAGGCTGCGGGCGATGTCCTTGATGATCGACGGCTGGATGCCCTCGGTCGGCTCATCGAGCAGCAGCACCTTGGGGTTGGTAGCTAACGCACGGGCGATGGCCAACTGTTGCTGCTGCCCACCGGAAAGGTTGCCACCCTTGCGGTGGCGCATCTCGAGCAGCACCGGGAACAACGCATAGAGATCGTCCGGCACCTTGCCCCCGGCGGAGGCCGGCAGTCCGGTCTGGATATTTTCCAGCACGGTCATGTGCGAGAAAATCATCCGCCCCTGCGGCACGTAGGCGATGCCGCTTTCCACCCGCTGATGGGTTTCCAGTTTCGACACGTCCTTGCCGTCCACGCGAACCTGCCCGCCCCACTGCGGCAGGATGCCCATCAGGCTCTTGAACAAGGTGGTCTTGCCCATGCCGTTGCGGCCCATCACCGCGACGATTTCTTTCTTCGCCACGTCGAGGTTGAGCTCGTGGAGGATCTGGCTCTGGCCGTAGCCAGAAGCGAGGTTGCTGATCTGGAACATGCTTGTCACTCCAACATAGACGGTGCGCACGGCGCACCCTAGGGTCTGATACCCGGGTGTAGGGTGCGCCGCGCGCACCGTTTCGTAGCCATGGCCATCAATGCCCCAGGTACACCTCGATCACCTTCGGGTTGCTCTGCACCGCCTCCATGCTGCCCTCGGCCAGCACCTTGCCTTGGTGCAGCACGGTGACGCGGTGGGCGATGCTTTTCACGAACTCCATGTCGTGCTCGATGACCAGCACCGAGCGGCCCTGGCTGATGCGGTTGAGCAGATCGGCCGTGGCTACTCGCTCGCTGACGCTCATGCCGGCCACTGGCTCGTCGAGCATCAGCAGTTGCGGGTCCTGCATCAGCAGCATGCCGATCTCCAGCCACTGCTTCTGCCCATGCGAGAGCAGGTCGGCCTGACGGTGCAGGTGATCGCCGAGCATGATTTCCTGCGCCACCTGTTCGACCCGCTCGATCACCTCTTGCGTGCGCTTGAAGAACAGCGCGCCGAACACCTTGCGCCCGGCCGGGTAGGACATCTCCAGGTTCTCGAACACCGTCAGATTTTCGTAGATCGACGGGTTCTGAAACTTGCGCCCGACGCCGGCACGAACGATGTCGAACTCGCGCATCTTGGTCAGCTCGCGTCCATCGAAATCGATGCTGCCGGCGGTGGCCTTGGTCTTGCCGCAGATCAGGTCGAGCACCGTGGTCTTGCCGGCGCCGTTGGGGCCGATCACCACATGCACTTCGTTGCGGTCGACGTAGAGGTTGAGGTCGTTGACCGCCTTGAAGCCGTCGAAGGACACGGTCAGCCCCTCGATGGCCAGTACCGGCTTGGCGGCCTGGAAGCCTGCGGGACTGTTCATGGCGTGGTCTCCAGTTCAGGGGTTGGGCGCTTGCTGGGGGCAACGGCAACGGGCTTTGGCGCAGCGGCCACCTGTGGCTTGCGCTGCAAACGGGCCAGCCAACGCTTGCCGTGGCTGTCCCACAGCCCCGCCAGGCCATTGGGGAAGTACATGACCACGACGATGAACAGGCCGCCCATCAGGTACAGCCACAGCTCGGGGAAGCTTTCGGAGAAGTAGGTCTTGCCGAAGTTGACCAGCAACGCGCCGTACACCGCGCCGAGCAGCGACAGGCGCCCGCCGACTGCGGCGAAGATGACCATTTCGATCGACGGCACGATGCCGACGAAGCTCGGCGACATGAAGCCCACCTGCAGGGTGAACATCGCCCCGCCGATACCGGCGAAAGCCGCGCCGACGCAGAACACGAAGATCTTGAAGCTGGCCACGTCATAACCGGAGAAGCGCACCCGCTCTTCCTTGTCACGCATCGCCAACAGCAGGCGACCGAGCTTGGAGGCGATGATGAAACGGGCGATCAGGATGCAGCCGATCAGCAGCACCGCACTGACGAAGTAGAGAATCAGCTTGGCCTCGTCGCTGCGGATGTCCCAGCCCTTGAGCGTGCGCAGGTCGGTGATGCCGTTGACCCCACCGGTGAGCCCCTGCTGACCGATGATCAGCACGGTGAGAATCAGCGCGATGGCCTGGGTGACGATGGAAAAGTACACGTCACCAACGCGGCGCTTGAACATCGCGATACCGATCACCAAGGCCAGCAACATCGGCACCGCCACCACCGCGATCAAGGTAAAGCTCAGGCTGTGGAAGGGTTCCCAGAACAGCGGCAGTTCGGTGATCTGGTTCCAGTCCATGAAATCCGGGATACCCGGCGTGGACTGGATCTTGGTGCTCTCCGGGTCGGATGCCTCGAGTTTGAGGAACATCGCCATGCAGTAACCGCCCAGGCCAAAGAAGATGCCCTGGCCCAGACTCAGGATGCCGCCATAGCCCCAGCACAGCACCAGACCGACGGCGACGAAGGCGTAGGTCAGGTACTTGCCCACCATGTTCAGGCGGAAGGCATCCAGCACCAGCGGGAACACCACCAGAATCAGCGCAGCGAGCAGCGCCAGGCCGATGGCGCCCTGCTTGCCGCCGAGTAGGCTTTCGTATGCGTTTTTCATCAGTTAATCCCCCTGCATACAAAAAGTCGCGTTGAACCGTAGCGAGCACTGCGCGCCGCCGCAGATGGGGCGCGCAGTAGGTTGAAAGTGACTGTTCATTTGCGCACCTTGGCCGAGAACAGCCCCTGCGGACGTAGCATCAGAATCAGCACCACGGCGGACAGGGTGAACACCTTGGCCATCGAACCGCTGGTGAAAAACTCCAGCAGCGATTGCGCCTGGGCGATGCTGAAGGCCGAGGCGATGGTGCCGAGCAGGCTGGAGGCACCGCCGAACACCACCACCAGGAAGGTATCGACGATGTACAGCGAACCTGCTGTCGGCCCGGTCGAACCGATGGTGGTGAAGGCCGCGCCCGCCACACCGGCGACGCCGCAGCCGAGGGCGAAGGTCATGCGGTCGACGCGCTTGGTGTTGATACCCACGGAGCGTGCCATCACCCGGTTCTGCATGGTCGCGCGCACCTGCAGGCCCCAGCGCGAGCGATAGATCATCAGAAACAGCAGCGCGGTGAGCAGCAGGGTCAGGCCCATGACGAACAGGCCGTTGCGCGGAATGTCGATGGCCTCGGTCGGGTTCCACGAACCCATCAGCCAGTCCGGCAGCGTGGCGCTGACTTCCCGCGCGCCGAAGATCGAGCGAAAGCCCTGCTGCATCACCAGGGACAGACCCCAGGTGGCCAACAGGGTATCCAGCGGACGCTGGTAGAGCTTGCTGATCATCGCCCACTCCACCAGCCAGCCAATGGCGCCGGCGATGAAGAACGAGAGGATGATCGCGAGAAAGAAGTAGTAAGGCCCGAAGGCCGGTGCGTAGCTGGACGTCAGCGAGGACACCACGAAGGTGGTGTAGGCGCCGATGGTGAGAAACTCGCCATGGGCCATGTTGATCACGCCCATCTGGCCGAAGATGATCGCCAGCCCCAGAGCCATCAGCAGCAGCACGCAGAACACGGACAAGCCGTTGAACCCCTGCATGGCTGCGATGGCGCCGAATTCCGATAGCCATTCCATGTCGATGGTCTCCAGAAGAAAAGAGAAAAGCCGGTAGGGGCCGGCTTGCCGGCGATTCATTGATCGCCAGCAAGCTGGCTCCTACGAGAGGGTGTTGCTTACTGGTAGCCTTCCGGGAAGGGGTTCGGCTCGATCAGGTCGGACTCGAATACCACCTTGAACTGACCGTCTTTCTGCACTTCACCGATGCGGGTCTTGCTCCACAGGTGATGGTTGTCGTGCACCTTGACGTAGCCTTCAGGCGCGGTGTCCAGCTCGATGCCCGGGGAAGCGGCGACCACCTTGTCGATGTCGAAGCTGCCGGCTTTCTCCACGGCGGCTTTCCACAGCCACGGACCGAGGTAGGCGGCCTGGGTCACGTCACCGATCACCGCGTCCTTGCCGTACTTGGCCTTGAAGGCTTCGACGAAGGCGGCGTTGTTCGGGTTGTCCAGGCTCTGGAAATACTTCATCGAGGCGTAGAAGCCGGCCATGTTCTCGCCGCCGATGCCCAGCAGCTCGTCTTCGGTGACCGACAGGGTCAGCAGGGTCTGCTTGTCGGCGGTGACGCCAGCGGCCTTCATCTGCTTGTAGAAGGCGACATTGGAGCCACCGACCACGGCAGCGAAGACCACATCAGGCTTGCGCAGCTTGATCTTGTTGATCAGCGAGCCGAACTGGGTGTTGCCCAGCGGGTAGTACTCTTCACCGACCACCTTGCCGCCGAGCACGTTCTCGATGTGCTTGCGCGCGATCTTCATCGAGGTGCGCGGCCAGATGTAGTCAGAGCCCAGCAGATAGAAGGTCTTGGCGCCCTTCTCCTTGGCGACCCAGTCCAGGCCCGCAAGGATTTGCTGGGTAGCTTCCTGGCCGGTGTAGATGACGTTCTTCGACTGCTCCAGGCCTTCGTAGAAGGTCGGGTAGTAGAGCAGGCCGTTTTCCTTCTCGAACACCGGCAGCACCGCCTTGCGCGAGGCCGACGTCCAGCAGCCGAACACGGTGGCGACCTTGTCACCGACCAGCAGTTTGCGCGCCTTCTCGGCGAAGGTCGGCCAGTCGGAAGCCCCATCTTCCTGAATGACCTTGATCTGCCGGCCGAGCACACCGCCACTGGCGTTGATCTGCTCGATAGCCAGACGTTCGGCCTGGATCGAACCGGTTTCGGAAATAGCCATGGTGCCGGTGGCCGAATGCAGAATGCCGACCGTGACCTCGCTGTCGGTCACCGCCAGGCCGGTGGTGTTCACCTCGGCGCTGGCCACATGGCTGAACAGGCTGGCGGCCAGCAGCGAAAGCGCTGCGGCCCCCACCGCCAGCCGGCGGGGAAGAAGTCGAATCGGTTGAGAGTCCATGGTCGTGCTCCTGTGCTGGTTATTCGTGCCGAACCACGCCGGCTTCGCAGCTAGGATGCGTTTGCCCCCACCGAGCGGGGTATACGCAGCATGACGTAAGGGCATACGTCATCTGACGTACAGCGCCCTGCTCCAGCCTGGTGCAAGCTGGGCGCAGAAAAACCAGGCAGACAGAAGCTCGCGCGCGCGGCAGAGGCCTCGCCGAGCCGGGGCATGGAAGTTGCTATTTCAACGTGCCGTAGGAGCCCGCTTGCGGGCGATTCGCCCCTTTCAGCCCTGCTGATCGCCGGCAAGCCGGCTCCTACAGGGACGCGCGACAGGGACGGTCTTACCCGATAACGCCAGCAGGACTTCGCCCGTGCAACCAACCGGCACCCAGCGCATCATCAAGATTCGCCGCGACTACAACGCCTGGGTCGCCGACGAGACCATGGAGGATTACGCCCTGCGCTTCACGCCCAGGTCGTTTCGCAAGTGGTCGGAGCTGCGCATCGCCAACACCGCGCTCGGCGCCGTGTCGTTCCTCGCCCTGGAAGCCATCGGCGGTGCCCTGGCGCTGTCCTACGGCTTCACCAACACCCTGTGGGCGATCCTCGCGGTCAGCCTGGTGATCTTCCTCACCGGCCTGCCGATCAGCTACTACGCCGCCCGCTCCGGCCTGGACATGGACCTGCTGACCCGTGGCGCCGGCTTCGGCTACATCGGCTCGACCATCACCTCGCTGATCTACGCCAGCTTCACTTTCCTGTTCTTCGCCCTCGAAGCGGCGATCATGGCGCTGGCCCTGGAGCTGTACTTCAACATCCCGTTGGCCCTGGCCTATGTGATCTGCTCGATCATCATCATTCCGCTAGTGGCCTACGGCATCACCCTGATCAACCGCCTGCAGATGTGGACGCAGCCCGTGTGGCTGTTCCTGCTGGTGCTGCCCTACGTGTTCGTCATCGCCAAGAACCCCGAAGCACTATCGGACTGGACCAGCTTCGCCGGCCGCGAGGGCGACCCCGGCAGCTTCAACCTGCTGCACTTCGGCGCCGCCTGCACCGTCGCCCTGGCCCTGATCACTCAGATCGGCGAGCAGGTCGACTACCTTCGCTTCCTGCCGGAGAAAACCCGCGCCAACCGCGTGCGCTGGTGGACGGCGCTACTGCTGGCCGGCCCCGGCTGGATCATCCCCGGCGCGCTGAAGATGCTCGCCGGCGCCTTCCTCGCCTTTCTCGCCCTGCAGCATGAAATCCCCATGGAGCGCGCCGCCGAGCCGACGCAGATGTACCTGGTGGCCTTCAACTACGTGTTCGCCTCGTCGCAATGGGCGTTGGCGGCCATGGTGCTGTTCGTCATCGTCAGTCAGGTGAAGATCAACGTCACCAACGCCTACGCCGGCTCGCTGGCCTGGTCGAACTTCTTCGCCCGCATCACCCACAGCCACCCTGGCCGCGTGGTGTGGCTGGTGTTCAACGTGGCCATCGCGCTGATGCTGATGGAGTTGGGCGTGTTCGAGGCGATCGAGGAGGTGCTCGGCCTCTACGCCAATATCGCCATCGCCTGGATCGGCGCACTGGTGGCCGATCTGGTGATCAACAAGCCGCTGGGCCTGTCGCCGAAGAACATCGAATTCAAGCGCGCACACCTCTACGACATCAACCCGGTGGGCGTCGGCGCCATGCTGATCGCCTCGCTGCTCTCGGTGCTCGCCCACGGCGGCCTGTTCGGCGCCCTGGCGCAGGCGGCATCGCCGGCCGTGGCGCTCGGCTCAGCGTTCCTGCTGGCGCCGCTGCTGGCCTGGTTCACTGGCGGGCGCTACTACATCGCTCGCGAGCGCCAGCCGCACCTGCTCTACCCCTACACCGAAGCCGGGCAGGTGCAATGCTGCCTGTGCAACAACCGTTTCGAGGAGCCGGACACCGCACACTGCCCGGCCTACGGCGCGCCCATCTGCTCGTTGTGCTGCTCGCTCGACGCGCGCTGCGAGGATCGCTGCAAACCCAGAGCCCGCCTGAGTGATCAGCTCGATGACTTCATCGGCTGGCTGTTCCCGCGCGCGTCCATCCCACGGCTGCACAGCCGCCTGGCGCAGTACCTGGGATTGCTGGGCCTGCTGGTGCTGATGCTGTTCGGCGCGTTGGCGCTGATCTACAGCCAGGTCTCGCTGGGCCTGCCGACGCAGGAACCGGAAATGCGTCAGACGCTGTTCCAGGCCTTCCTCAAAGCCTTCCTGACCCTCTCGCTATTTGCCGCCATGCTCGCCTGGTGGCTGGTGCTGACCCGCGAAAGCCGGCGGGTGGCACAGGAGGAATCGGATCGGCAGACCCTGCTGCTGATGCAGGAAATCGAAGCCCACCGCAAGACCGACGAAGCCCTGCAGCAGGCCAAGGAGGCCGCCGAATCGGCCAATGCGGCGAAGAGCCGCTACGTCACCGGGCTGTCCCACGAGTTGCGCACGCCGCTCAACAGCATCCTCGGCTACACCCAGATACTGCAGCGCGACGCGGCCATGCCGAACCGACACAAGGATGCCCTGGCGACCATCCTGCGTAGCGGCTCGCACCTGCTGTCGCTGATCGATGGCCTGCTCGACGTGGCCAAGATCGAAGCCGGCAAGCTGCACCTGGAACTGGCAGAAATTCCCTTCCCGGAATTCATCGACCAACTCGAGCGCATGTTCACCCCGCAGGCGGCCGAGAAAGGCCTGCGCTTTCGCCTCGAATGCATCGGCCGCATGCCAGCAGTAGTGCGCGGCGACGAGAAACGCGTGCGGCAGATCCTGATCAACCTGCTGGGCAACGCCGTGCGTTTCACCGAGCGCGGCGAGGTATGCCTGCGCGTCGGCTACATGCGCGAAACGGCGACCTTCGAAATCATCGACACCGGTATCGGCATCGCTGCGGAGCAAATCGAACGGATCTTCCAGCCCTTCGAACGCGGCGACCTGATGCGCCAGGACAACGGTGTCGGCCTCGGTCTAACCATCACCCGCATGCTCACCTCGTTGATGGGCGGCGAGCTTTCGGTGCACAGCGAACCCAGCCAGGGCACGCGCTTTCAGGTGCGCCTGTTCCTCTCCGAAGTGCGCGTACCGCAGGCGGTGGTGCACGTCGAACACGACATCACCGGCTACCAGGGCGAGCGCCGTCTGATTCTGGTGGTGGACGATCACCTCGAACATCGCCGCGTGCTCGCCGGCATGCTCGAGCCGCTGGGCTTCGAGGTGATTCAGGCCGCCAGCGGCCAGGAGGCGATTCGCCAGGTAGCGCTGCACAACCCGGCATTGATCCTGATGGACCTGTCCATGCCGCAAATGGACGGCTGGGAAACCAGTCGCCTTATTCGCCGTAACACGCAGTGCCAGGCGCCGATCATCGTCATCTCCGCCAACGCCTTCACCGACGACCGCGAACGCAGCATCGCCGCGGCCTGCGACGACTACCTGGCCAAACCGGTGTACACCCCACAGTTGCTCGAACGCATCCAGCATCAGCTCAGCCTGACCTGGCTGCGCCGCACCCAGGAGCAGTTGCCGCCGCCCGAGGCCATGATATTGCCGGGCAGCGACGACCTGCAGGCACTGCGTGAACTGGGCGCCCTGGGCTATGTGCGCGGCATCCAGCAACGCCTGGACGACATCGACCAGCGCGACCCGGCCTGCGCCAGCTTCACCGCCACCCTGCGTCTGCTGGTGAAGAACTTCCAGCTCGATGAATTCAACCGCCAACTGAAGGAGGCCGAACATGAATGCGCCGCTCCACCAGTCTGAGTCGTGCTCGCCCGCCAGCCTGTCAGCCGAGCGCGGCATCATCCTCATCGTGGACGACACGCCGGACAACCTCGCACTGCTCTCCGACGCTCTCGACGATGCCGGCTACATGGTGCTGGTGGCGCTGGACGGCGCCAGCGCGCTGGGGCGTATCCAGCGGCGCAGGCCAGACCTGATCCTGCTCGACGCGATGATGCCAGGGCTGGACGGTTTCGAGACCTGCCGACGGATCAAGGCCGAGCCGAGCAGCGCCGATATCCCCGTGCTGTTCATGACCGCCCTGACCGACAGCGAGCACGTGGTACAGGGCTTCGAGGCCGGCGGCATCGACTACGTGACCAAGCCGATCAACCCCGAGGAAGTGCTCGCCCGCGTCGCCTCGCACCTGCGCACCGCGCGCATCCTGCAAGCCGCACGTGCTGCGTCGAAACCCCTCAGCCTCAGCCTCGACGACGCCCCGGCGCATGCCAAACTATCAGCGCGCTTCCAACTCACCGAGCGCGAGGTGCAGGTGCTGCGCTGGGTCGCCTGCGGCAAGACCAACCGCGATATCGGCGACATCCTCGGCCTCAGCCCACGCACCGTGAACAAGCACCTCGAACACGTCTACGTGAAGCTCGGCGTGGAAACCCGCACCGCCGCCGCCTCGGTGGCGCTGGCGGCAATGAGCGAACGGGGATGATCTCCGCGTAGGGCTGGTGCAATCCGCCATTGCCAAACCGTCGGGTTTCACCCGCCCTACAGGATAAGTGAGCGCCCGCAGGGTGCGCCGTGCGCACCTGGGCAAAGGCGCTGGTGCGCGCGGCAGACCCTACGGATTGGCAATTGGCTTAGAGTTGCAGCAACGCACCTGCTTCGGAGCCGCCATGCCCCATCCCAATATCGTCATTCTCACCGGCGCCGGTATCTCCGCCGAGAGCGGCATCCGCACCTTCCGCGCCACTGACGGCCTCTGGGAAGACCACCGCATCGAAGAGGTGGCCACGCCCGAAGGCTTTGCCCGCGATCCGGCACTGGTACAGCGCTTCTATGACATGCGCCGCGCGCAGTTGCGCGATCCGGTCATCGCACCGAATGCCGGGCACCTGGCCCTGGCGGAACTGGAGGCTGCCTGGCAGGGCGAATTTCTGCTGGTCACGCAGAACGTCGACAACCTGCACGAACGCGCCGGCTCCAAACGCTTGCTGCACATGCACGGTGAGTTGCAGTCGATGCTGTGCAGCAATAGCCAGCAGCGTTTTCCGCTGCTGGACGACATGCCGGTCACGCAGTCATGCACCTGCTGCGGCCTGGTCGGCACCTTGCGCCCGGATATCGTCTGGTTCGGCGAGATGCCCTATCACATGGAGCGCATCTACGACGCGCTGGAGCAGTGCGAGCTGTTCGTCAGCATCGGCACCTCGGGCCATGTATACCCGGCGGCGGGCTTCGTCGAACAGGCGCGCCAGGCTGGCGCGCATACGCTGGAGATCAACCTGGAACCGAGCCAGGGCCATTCGCTGTTCGCCGAGACACGCTATGGCCCGGCCACCGAGCAATTGCCGCGCTGGGTGGCGGAGCTGTTGGCTGGCTGAGAGAGAACGTAGGGCGGGTGAAACCCGCCAATACGCAAATGGCTGGCCGACTAAACATTCCAACCCTGCAGCCTCAGCCGCGAACAGCTTTCGTGGCTGAAGCCACTCCTACAAAGGGCTCAACGCCCGGCATTACCCTCTAGCCGGCGGCGTCCTGAACAGGCGCAGCCGCTTCGGCCGGCACCTCCGCCTCCGGGCTGAACACGCCGTTGCTCCAGGCGTAGTAGCCAAGGCCAAGGGCCAGCAGCAACGCCAGCAGCCAGGGCCACAACACCGGCTTGTTGGCATAAGGGTCGCGTAATGCACGGTCGCTTCCCTTGGGTAGCTCAGCCATCTGCGTCAGCGCGGTGCCAAAGGGAATGCTGATGCGCGCCTGGGCATTCACTGCCCAGCCGTTGCCATCGAGGATCGGCCCCAGGCTGCGGCGCCGCAGCTTGAACCAGGCCAGCAGCATGGCCGGCCCGGAGATGGCCAACAGCACGCAGAGAAATAACAGCGGAACCTGCCACCAGGCCAGCGACAAAATGCCGGTGACCACCGCTGCCAGCGCAGTGCCCAAAGCACCGACAGCCAGGCCAATGGCGGCGAAGATACCGGCGAACTTGGCGATATCGAACGCTGGAGCAGGCGTCGCCGCGGGCGCAGCGCCGGTCTCGCCAACCTTGGCCGCGGTCTTGTTGACCATGTCGGCATCGCGGCTGGCAGCCAGCTTCTGTACCTGGTCGGAAACCAGCTTGGAAATCCGACGATATGGCGACCAGAACGCTTCGCGAATGCTGATGGCGTTCTGTACCACCTTGACCACAGTGGCATCCCAGTCGTTGCCGTCGCGGTCATAGAACAGGCCATGACGCCCCGCCTGCAGGTCGCCCTCGCTACCAGCGGTCACTGCCACCACGATATTCAGCGTTTCCTTGCCGCGCACCGGTTCGCCGCGGCGCGTACAGGTGCAGTAGAGCAGGAAGCAGTCGCTGGCCGCTGCAATCTTGGCATGAGCCTCAACGTCGCCCACTTCCACCGCAAGCTCGCAACTCTTGCCGTCGATATACAGCACACCGGCCTGGAAAACGGCTTTCTCGTGTCGCGAATAGAAGGCCTGGAAGGACACGAAGTTACGCAGCAATGTGACCAGGCCATAGCGCAGGCGAATCAGCTTGTCCAGCTCGACCAGGCCATCCGCCGCCTCTGCCACGGTCTTGTCTTCTTCCACCAGCGCCAGCAGGCGTGCCTCGGCGCCCTGCTCCACCAGTTCGAGGATACGCCCGCGCTCCAGCACCTCGGCAATCGCCACCTTCGGCGTCTCGGCGCGCCAGGCCAGGTAGTTGCTGCACAGCGCGACCAAGTGCTGCCACTGCTCGCGCGACAGGATGTCCTGCTCACCGTAGACCGGCACCACCACCCGCTGGCGGAACGCGTCGACGGCTTGCTGCCAGGCGGGGTTGAGTCCCTTGGTCAGCGGTAGCTCATCACCATGCTGCACCACGGCCAGAGGCAGCCCGGCCACCTCGCTGGCATCGGCCAGCGACAACGAGCCCAGTCGCACCAGCTCTTCTTCCTGGGCGTTCATCAGCGCAGCCGCGCGCGGATCGAACTCGGCCATGGCCACGCGGGTGAAATAGTCGTCGATCTTGCCACGCACCGCGCTCAATGCTTCGACCGCCGCCACCGTACCCTCACCGAAGGCGTCCAGCCCCTGCTCGGCAGCGCGGGCATGCCAGGCATGCAGCTGACGCGCCTGATCGAAGAAGGCAGTGATCTGCTCGACACCGATGGCCGGCTCGCCGCTGCGGTCCGTCTGCGCACCCAGGCTGGCGATGATATCGGCGATAGCGGCTTTGAGATCGGCGTCGTCGGTCAGGGTCGCCGGCACCAGGCCGTCGCCGTTGGGCTGGTGTGGCGGGAACAGTTGCGCCAGATCAGCTGTATCGGCCGGTGTCAGACTGTCGCCATCGGGTCGCCCGAGCACACCCAGCAAGCGCTGCGCCGCCAAACGCAGACGCACACCCACTGCATCGTCGGTGAGCGAGGACAGCTGCAGCGGGCCGTTCTGGAACAGGACCGCAGGATCCGTCAGTCGCGCCAGCGTCCAGTCCACAACATCGAGAACCTCCGGCGCACGGATACGGCCGTCATTGTTCAGGTCGATGTACTGCAGCATGCGCCGGTCCAATTCCAGGTTGTTCACTGGGCAGGCCAGGCTGGCCCATAGCTTCTGGTCCAGGCTGCGCAACGCAGCGAGGTCGGCGGGAGTTTCCAACTGCACCTGATCGAAGCCGCCGGCACGGAAGAAGCGCCAGCGATGGGCGAGAGCTTGAGTCATCTACAAAAGATCCTTTCTTTGTGAGGGCGACTGCGCCAGGGAACCGGTCATGATCAACATGCACATCGACGCATGATTCATGCAACAGACTGCTACTTCCCAGGCGCTGTTCAACCCAGTGTAACCGAGCTACGCCGGTGTGCGCCTACCGCGCCTCGACCGCCAGCGGCTGAGCTTCGCCCTGCTTGATCAACGCGTAAAGCACGCCGGTTAGCAGGCTGCCGGCGACGATGGCCAGCAGGTACAGCAACGCATGATTGATGGCGTTAGGGATCAGCAGCACGAACAGGCCGCCGTGCGGCGCCATCAGTTTGCAGCCGAAATACATCGACAGCGCACCGGTCAGCGCACCACCGGCAATGCTGGCCGGGATCACCCTTAGCGGGTCCTTGGCGGCGAATGGAATCGCTCCCTCGGAGATGAAGCACAACCCCAGCACCCCTGCCGCCTTGCCAGCCTGGCGCTCGCTCTGAGCGAACTTGCGCCGTGCCAGCACAGTGGCGATGGCCATGGCGATCGGCGGCACCATGCCGCCGGCCATGGTCGCAGCCATCGGCGCATAGCTGCTCGACGCCAACAGACCGACCGAGAAAGCATAGGCCGCCTTGTTGATCGGCCCACCGAGATCCACGCACATCATGCCGCCGAGCAATGCGCCAAGCAGGATGGCATTGGTGCTGCCCATGCTGTCGAGGAACTGGGTGAGCGACTGCAACACATCAGCCACAGGACTGGCGACGATATAGATCATCGCCAGGCCGGTGATCAGGCTGGCCAGCAACGGGATGATCAGGATCGGCTTGAGCGCCTCCAGGCTGTCCGGCAAGCGCACCCAGCGGGCAATGGCCTTGGCTGAATAGCCGGCGATAAAGCCAGCGACGATACCGCCGATAAAACCGGCGCCCAGCGAGCTGGCCAGCAGGCCGCCAATCATCCCCGGAGCCAGACCCGGACGGTCGGCGATGGAATAGGCGATGTAGCCGGCCAGCACCGGCACCATCAGCTTGAAAGCGGCATCGCCACCGATCTGCATCAGCGCAGCGGCGAATGTGCCCTCCTGCTCATACGCCTTGATCCCGAATACGAACGACAGGGCGATCAGCAGGCCGCCCGCCACCACCATCGGCAGCATGTAGGAAACACCGGTGAGCAAATGTTTGTAAGGGCCAGATTTCTCACCACTGGCAGAATTGCCTTCGGCAGGCGCGGCTTCGCTCAGCGGACGCGCATCGCTCAAGGCCTTTTCCAGCGTCTGCTGCGGCTGCTTTAGCGCCACCCCGGTGCCACAGCGATAAACCTTTTTGCCGGCAAAGCGGCTGGTGTCCACCTCGATATCAGTGGCCAGCAGCACGGCATCGGCAGCCGCGATGGCAGCATCGTCGAGCAGGTTGCGCGCACCGACCGAACCGCGGGTTTCCACCTGCAGGTCGATGCCCATGCGCGCCGCAGCCTGCTGCAGGGCTTCGGCGGCCATGAAAGTATGCGCCACCCCGGTCGGGCAAGCGGTGACCGCGACCAGGCGGCGACGACCACTGGGCACCGCCTCGGTGCTTTCAGCATGGGGCTGGGCGCGCTCGGCAGCGTCCCGCAGAAAACGCTGCGGGTCGGCCAGCGCCTCGGCCGGTGTGGCCTGCAGCAAGCGCTTGCCGACGAAGCGGCTCAGCGACAGCTCACCGGTCTTGACCACCAGTACCCAATCGGCAGCGGCAATCTCGGCTTCGCTGAGCGGTGCACCTATCGCACGGGCGTCATGCACCTCGACACGGGTTTGCCAACCCAGGCGCTCGGCAGCAGCTTGCAGGAGGCGCGAACACAATACGCTGGTGACCTGTCCATTGGGGCAGGCAGTGACGATCAGCAGATTCATGGTGGAGCCTCTTATTGTTCTATTGGGTGCAACTGCACGGCCGCCTCGAGACGGGCCAGTTGCTCGCGATCATGGATACCGAAGCCGATCTGGGTGACCGCCTGCGCCGCCACCGCCGTGGCCAGGCGCAGGGTGCGCTCGGCAGGCCAACCCTCGAGCAGGCCGTGCAGGCTGGCAGCCAACAGCGAGTCCCCGGCACCGACCGTGCTGGCGACCTCGACACGCGGCGGTATGGCGCGCAGAGCGATATTCGGGCCATGCCAGTCGACGCCTTGCGCGCCCCGCGACAGCAGCACGTGCTCGATGCCCTGCGCACGCAACGCCCGCACGGCAGTGGGCAGGTCACTGCCCCAGACCTCGGCCAGTTCTTCTTCGTTGGGTTTGATCAGCCAGGGAGCGACGCCCAGGGCCGCCTGCAACGCCGCGCCACTGCTGTCGACCGCCAGCGGTACGCCACTGGCATTGATCCGCCGCAGCAGGCCGGCGAACCATTCAGGCGTCACGCCACGCGGCAGGCTGCCGGCCACTACCACGGCATCATGCCCGACCAGCAACGGCTCCAGCTCATCCTGCAGGCGTTGCAGGTGTTCGGCCTCGACCTGCGGGCCGGGGCCGTTGAGATCGGTGATGCAGCCGTCGGCCTCGGCCAACTTGATGTTGCTGCGCGTCTCGCCCGGCACCCGGACGAACAGATCGCGGAAGCCACGCTTGTGCATCAGGCTCTCGAACGGCGCGGCATTGGCGCGGCCAAGAAAACCGCCGACGCTCAGGTTGTGGCCAAGATCAGCCAGCACCTGGGCGACGTTCAGCCCCTTGCCGGCGGCGTGACTGCGCAGCTCATGGCAGCGGTTGATCGCGCCGGGCTGTAGGCGGTCGAGACGCAGGGTCAGATCCAGCGCCGGGTTAAGGGTCAGGGTCAGGATTCGGGCCATCAGTGCATCTCCGCCACCAGCGCACGCACGGCGCTGGCACTGTCCAGGGTCAGGGCGCGGTCGGCCAGGGTTCGCGCCTGGCGACTGTCCAGCTCGCGCACGCGCGCCTTGACCAACGCCATCGAACGCGGCGTCACACTCAATTCGTCCACGCCGAGGCCGACCAGCAGCGGCACGGCCAGGCGGTCACTGGCCAGCTCACCGCAAACACCGACCCACTTGCCCTGGGCATGGGCTGCGGTCACGGTCATCTCGATCAGGCGCAATACCGCCGGATGCAGGCCGTCGGCCTGAGCCGAGAGCTGCGGGTGGCCACGGTCGATGGCCAGGCAGTACTGGGTCAGGTCATTGGTGCCGATGCTGAAAAAGTCCACTTCGCGCGCCAGCACAGGTGCCAGCAGCGCGGCCGAGGGCACCTCGATCATGATGCCGATCTGCAGGTCGCGTACTTCGATCTCTTCGCGCAGGCGCTGCACCAGGTCACGCGCAGCGCGCCACTCCTCCACCGAACCGACCATGGGGAACATGATGCGCAGCGGCCGGCCATCGGCCGAGGCGAGCAAGGCGCGCAACTGGGTTTCCAGAATCTCCGGACGCTGCAGACTCAAGCGAATACCACGCACGCCGAGGAAAGGATTCTCTTCGGCCGGCATCGGCCAGTACGGCAAGGGTTTGTCGCCGCCGACATCCAGGGTGCGCACCACCAGCGGGCGGCCATCCAACGCCTCCAGCACACGCCGATACTCACGTTCCTGAGCAGCCAGATCCGGCGCTTGGGCGTGCTCCATGAACAGCAGTTCGGTGCGCAGTAGGCCAACGGCATCGGCCCCCAGCGCCACCGCATCGGCGGTCTCGCCACTGGTGCCGATATTGGCCGCCACTTCCACGCACACACCATCGCGCGTCTTCGCCGTATCGAAACGCCGAGCATGCGCCTGTTCCTGGCGTCGCTGCGCGGCCTCGCGCTCATGCCGCGCCTGGTCACGCTGGGCTGCATCCGGGGCAACATGCAGCACGCCGCTTTCGCCATCGAGCAACAGCGGCGTGCCCTGGGCCAATGCCAGCACACCGTGGCCGGCACCGACCACCGCGGGGATACCCAGAGCCCGGGCAATGATCGCGCTGTGTGCGGTGGCGCCACCACGGGCGGTCAGAATCCCCGCCACGCGCTGACGGTCGAGGCTGGCGACATCCGAGGGCACCACTTCGGCCATCACTAGGATGTAGGGCTCGTTCGGCTCGCTGGGCAGTTCCACATCACACAGATGCGCCAATACGCGATTGCCGATGTCGCGCAGGTCAGCCGCCCGTTCGGCCAGCAGTGGGTCGTGCAGAGACTCCTGACGCTTGGCGGCCGCCTCGACTTCGACCTGCCAGGCTGCTTCGGCGCTGGCGCCCTTGACCAGACGAACGTCGACGTCTTCGCGCAGCGCCGGATCAGCGAGCATGGCCAGGTGGGCGCTGAATATCTCGCGAATGCTCGCCACACCAGCGCCGTCGACCAGACGCTGAACCTGCGCGGAAACAGCGACAAGCGCCGCTTCCAGGCGCGCGCGCTCCAGCTCGACGCCCTTGCCTTGCTCGGCAAAATTGAACTCCGGCGCTACTCGCACCAACGCCGGGCCGATGGCGATGCCCGGCGAGGCGCCGACCGCCAGCAAGCGGCTACCGGCAACAGGCGCGACGGGAGCGACCGGCTGCAGTTGCGCCGCCACCTCGGGCAGCGCTTCGCTCAGCGGCTCGACCGCCTCGCCCAGGCCGCTTTCCAGGGCGGCGCGAATGCACGGCAACGCGGCATCGGCGATGGCCGGTTCGGCACTGAATTCGAGCATCTGCCCGCGACGCGCGCCCAGGGCCAGCAGCCGGCTGAGGCTCTTGGCCGACACGCCGGCACCGCTATCGCCCAACAGTCGTACACGAACTTCACCCGCGAAACCCTGCACCAGCTCGCTCAGCGCCTTGGCCGGGCGAGCATGCAAACCATGGGCGTTGAGCAGCGGCACGCTGAGGCTGGGCCAGTCCGGCGCCACCTCGCCTCCCAATGCTTCAATTACCTGGCGGCTATCGCTGGCTTCGCTGAATGCCGCAGCGCGGCCACCGATCAGCACATCACACAAACGCTCCAGCGCCTGGCGATGCGCCTCGCCCTGGCTGGCCAGGCAGAACAGACCACGCAGCGCCTCACCACGAAAACTCAGTGGCTGCGCCGGGGTGACGAAGGCCAGGCCAGGCCGCTCGACGCTGGCCTCGCTGTGCAGCCACCACAGGCCATCGCCCAGCGGCAGCGGCTCGCCACGCGCCAATCCGAGGGCGAAGCCGCTGCGGGCACAGCCGGCCTGGCGCAACAGGCGCGCGCCCTGCCAGAGCAATTCGTCGAAGTCTTCGACCGGCTGTGCCAGCGCCACTAGCTGGCCATCCAGCGCCAGCGCCTGCGGCGCGCCCTGCAGCAGTTCGAGTATCTGCGCGGGCTCGGTGGCTTCGCGTAGGGCCTGGCCCAGATCACCCTCGCCGAGGGCGCGGGTCAGCAGTTGCAGGAGATGCAAGTGTTCGTCGGACTGCGCGGCGATGGCAATGGCCAGATAGACCTGTTGCCCGTTGCCCCAGTCCACCCCATCAGGGAACTGGATCAGGCTGACGCCGGTGCGCAGCACCTGATCGCGGGTCTGCGGCGTACCGTGAGGAATCGCAATGCCTTGGCCAAGAAAGGTCGAACCCTGGGCTTCACGCGCCTGCAGGCCTTCGAGATAAGCCGGAGTGGCCAGACCGGCACCGGCCAACGCATCACCGAGCATGGCCAGGGCTTCGCCCTTGTTCGCCGCAACCCGGCCCATCTGGATTTGGCTGGCATCGAGTTCGAGCATGGGTGCCTCCGGCTTGGATTCTTGTTTTGATTGAGAAGGATGTTCACGGGCTCGGCGCTCACTTACGCCACCGAAACACCTTCAAGATTAGCTGATGAATCGCACCGCTGAAACGTTTCATCAAACACTGGCACCTTATCCGATAATGGGTAATCCTTGAAGCCCGGTCGTCGTCGAGTCGGTGTAGACTCGCCGCGCTTGCACGCTCGAAATCCCTTACCTGTATGGTGCTGCGCCCGTGAAACTCAGCGACATCGCCCGCCTGGCTCAGGTCTCGGTGACCACCGCCAGCTACGTGATCAACGGTCAGGCCGAACGTCGGCGCATCAGCCCTGCGACCGTGGCCAAGGTCTTGGCAGTCGTCGAGGAACATGGCTATCGCCCGGACCAGCAGGCTGCCAGCCTGCGCCGCGGGCAAAGCCGCTGCCTGGGGTTCATCCTGCCGGACCTGGAAAACCCCAGTTATGCGCGTCTGGCCAAGCTGCTCGAACAGAAAGCCCGCGCCGCCGGCTACCAGTTATTGATCGCCAGCTCCGACGACGACCCGAACAGCGAGCGGCAGTTGCTCGAGCTGTTTCGTTCACGCCGCTGCGAGGCGCTGATCGTCGCCAGTTGCCTGCCACCAGACGACCCGCTGTATCCGACCATCGTCGCCGCCGGCCTACCTGTTGTAGCCGTGGACCGCGCGCTGTCGCCCACCTACATCCGCTCGGTGGTCAGCGATGATGAGCAGGCCGGACGTACCCTGACCGAAAGCCTGCTGACACCCAAACCCAGGCACATCGCCCTGCTCGGTGCCCGCGCAGAACTGGTCATCAGCCAGGCGCGCGAACGCGGCTTTCATTCGGCACTGAAGGGTTTCGACGGGCACATCAGCGTCTACCACGGCGAGCTGTTCAGCCGTGCCTGCGGCTACCGGCAAATGAAGACGCTGATGGATGAAGTTGGCCCACCGGATGCCTTGCTGACCACCGCCTACGTGCTGCTCGAAGGAGTGTTCGATGCCCTGCGTGAACAGGGCAGCGAGCAATGGCCCGCGGTGCGTCTGGCCACCTTCGGTGACACTCAGTTGCTGGATTTTCTGCCGCTACGGGTCAATGCCATGAGCCAACAACACGAACGCATCGCCGAGCGCGTGCTGGCCTGGACACTGCGGGCGGTGGAGCACAACGACTATCAGCCCGGCATCGAGGCCATCGGCCGCAGCTTCAAGGCCCGAACCTGAATATTGGCCCTCGAGGCCGAGGCGGGTTGCACCCGCCCTACGCGCTGAGCGGATCACTGGCCACCCTGAATTTTCTGCAGCAGCGGCGCGCACTGGCTCGGCTCGTCGCCAGCGCTGGGTGCCACCAGCGCCAGCAGCCCAGCCGCTGGCGCCACCGCAACGCCCAGCGCTACCAGGCCAACACCACGCAGCGCCAGCGGCGTGGCCTGTACGCCTGGTGACGGCTCCTTGAACGTGCCGCGTACATAGAGCGGCGAACGCAGGGAAAAAACACGAAAGCCCTTGGTCGAAGGCGTGATGGTGAAATCCAGTCGCTCGCTGGCGAAGTTGGCGCTGCCATCGACCTTGATCACCGCATTGTCGGTATCGACGACGAACAGTCGCGTGCTCATCAG
Organism: Pseudomonas sp. NY15364; assembly: GCF_048068235.1. Taxonomy (NCBI): domain Bacteria; kingdom Pseudomonadati; phylum Pseudomonadota; class Gammaproteobacteria; order Pseudomonadales; family Pseudomonadaceae; genus Pseudomonas; species Pseudomonas sp. NY15364. The sequence continues at coordinate 120,179 of NZ_JBLUPX010000013.1, forward strand.
CCCTTGCTTGATGCCGAGATCGGCCGCCGCACAATGGATCTTCACATCCTCGTCGCCGAACAGCCGCCCTATCAGGTAATTGCCGACGTTCAGACCAGCGATTTCCATCAGCCCGCGACTCACCGCGCCATCATTGATCAACATCTTCAGCTCGCCATCGGCACCGCCAAGCAACGCCGCCACCGAGTTGCCACGACCGCTGATGCGCGCATCACCGTTGAGCTCACCGAAGCTGGTCTGCATCGGCGCAAAGGTGGGGAACAACTGCTTGAGCTTGAGATCTCGCGCACGTAGACGCATCTGGCCCTGCAGCGGCGTGGTCGCGCCATTCAGGCGGATTTGCGAATCGAGCACACCGCCGGCCATGCCGAAACGCAGTGGTTCCAGACTCAGCGCGCCATCATTGAGCACCACATGGGTGTCGAGATCGGTGATCGGCAACTGCTCGCTGTGCACGATGCGCTTGCCGACGAAACGTACATCGGCGTCCATCGCGCGCCAGCGGTCCGTACGAAACTCGGAAACCGGCAACGCCTTGTTCGCTGGCTGCACGTCCCGTTCGCCGCGCTCGCGCTTGTCCTCGCTGGAGTCGGCACCAATCAGCGGCGCCAGGTCACTGAACAGCAGTTGATTGGAGGTCAGGCGGCCAGACAGCTTCGGCCGCGGCTCGCGAGCCACGAATGTCAGGTCGCCGTGGATATCGCTGTCACCGATCTGGCCATTGAAACCGAGGTAGCGAAAGATCGCACCGTCGGCATCGTGCAGATTGGCCTGCAAACGACCGTCGGTGCTGTACGGCGGAGTATCCGGCAAGGTAACGCCGGTCAGTGGATACAGGTGACCGAGGCTGGCGCCAGACAGACGCAAACGCATGTCCAGAGCGCCCAGATTCTGCGGATCGGTCAGGCTGCCAGCCAGCACGATGCGAGTCGCGCCAATGCGCAGGTCGGCTTGCAGCGGGAAAGGTTGCGACGCGTCGTGCAGCGCCAGCAGGCCACCAACCTTGCCGTTGCCGGTCAGCGGCTGACCACGGAAACTGCCCTTGGTCTGCCAGGCGAATGCGTAATCCTGAGCGCTGGCATTGCTCTGCGCCAGACGCTCGGCGGCGCTTTTGCCGACGATATCGGCAAATGGAATAGGCTCGCCCAGCGGCTGGATAATCGCCTCCAGTCGGGTATTACTTACCTTGTCGTCGAGCTTCACCTGCCCCTGGTCAAAGCCGATAGTGCCGATATCCAACGTCCAGGGGCTGGGCTGATCGGTGTCGTCTGACTCCTCCTTACCCAGGTCGAACACCCAGTTGGCGCGGCCATCGGCCAGGCGCTGCAGATCGGCGACCGGCGCGCCAAGTTCGATACTGGGGATGTTCACCGTCTTCCAGAGAAGCGGTAGCGGAGACAGGCGAAAGCGCACGCTATCGAGGCTGACGAAGGTATCGCCCTGCGCCCAATCGGGATTACCCAGGCGCAGCTGCTCGGCGGAAAAATGCGGCCAGGGCACCCAAGCGCTCAAACCCTGTTGTCCGGCCTCACGCTGCCAAACCACACGCAGGTCACCCTCGATGGCGAACGGCCGGTTCAAGGCCGCAGAAACCTGTTCGTTGATCAGCGGCCGCGCCCGGTTCCAGTCGAACAACACCAGAAACAGCATCAGTGCCGCCACCAATAGCAGAAAAACGGCGAGCAAAGCGCCCAACAGCTTGCGTACCTGGCGCACCCAGCGACCTCCTTATTTCACTGCCCGAGTGAAACTCGTCCATATCCATACGACTGAAAAGATTGGCCAACGCTCCCTCGCTCTGGCAGGAAAGGGGAAAATAGCCGACTCTGAACGCCCAATCGTGAGCTGACCGATGCGCCTGATCGACACCCACACCCACCTCGACTTCCCCGACTTCGACGCAGATCGCGACGAAGTGCTCACACGCAGCCGCGCATTGGGCGTGCAGCGCCTGGTGGTACTTGGTGTCTACCAGGCCAACTGGCAGCGACTGTGGCAACTGGTCGAAACCAACGAGAACCTGCATGCCGCGTTCGGCCTGCATCCGGTCTATCTGGACGAACATCGTCCGCAGGATCTCCTTGAGCTGCGCGACTGGCTGAGCAAACTGGCTGGGCACCACAAGTTGTGCGCCGTTGGCGAGTTCGGCCTGGACTATTACCTGGAGCGGTTGGATCGGCAGCGCCAGCAGGCACTGTTCGAAGCGCAGCTGCAACTATCCACCGAGTTCGAGTTACCGGTGCTGCTACACGTGCGCCGCGCCCATGCCGCGGCCATCGCCACCCTCAAGCGCTTTCGTCTGGCGCGCGGCGGCATCATCCACGCCTTCGCCGGTAGCTACGAGGAAGCACGCGAATACATCAAGCTGGGTTTTCGCCTCGGTCTTGGCGGCGCCGCTACCTGGCCGCAAGCCAATCGACTGCGCAAGGTGGTGGCGCAGTTGCCGTTGGAGAGCATCATGCTGGAAACCGACTCGCCGGACATGGCCCCCGCCATGCACCCCAACCAGCGCAACAGTCCGGAATACCTGGCTGACATCTGTGCCGAGCTGGCAGCGTTGCGTGGCGTTACGGCCGAAGAACTGGCGGCGGCCAGCAGCCGTAATGCGGATGAGTTGTTCGGCTGGAACTAAAGCCAAGTCGCCTCTGAGGTAGTAACGCTGTTCACTTAAGGTTGCACGCGTTTGGCTCCCCTCTCCCATTTATGGGAGAGGGGTTGGGGGAGAGGGCTGAAAACATCGCATAACTGCCAGTTATCCCCTCTCCCTAACCCTCTCCCCACTGGGGCGAGGGGACTGATCGCAACCTACCGCTCTAAAGTGAACAGCATTCGCCTCTGTGGGAGGGCTTCAGCCGCGACGACTGCAAAAGCATCGCCACTGAAGCGCCTCCCACGGAGCGATCAGACGCGAAACGCGCCGATCAACTGCTTGAGACGCGAGACCAGCTCGCTCAGCTCGCGGCTGGCCTGCTCGGTCTGGCTGGCGCCGGCAGCGGTACGCTCCCCCGCATAGTTGATCTCGACGATATTCTGGTCGATATCGTGCGCCACCGCCGTCTGCTGCTCGGCCGCCGCGGCGATCTGCTGGTTCTGGTCGACGATCATGCCCACCGCGCCGAGGATGTTCTCCAACGCCTGCTGCACCTTGGCCGACTGACTGACCGTGCCATCGGCCATCTGGTGACTGGCGTTCATCGCCTTCACCGCCGCCCCCACGCCACCTTGCAGCTTGGCGATCATCGCTTCGATCTCTTCGGTGGACTGCTGCGTGCGCTTGGCCAGGTTGCGCACCTCATCAGCCACCACGGCGAAACCGCGACCCTGTTCACCAGCCCGCGCCGCCTCGATGGCAGCATTGAGCGCCAGCAGGTTGGTCTGCTCGGCGATGCCCTTGATTACATCGAGCACCTGGCTGATCGCGGCGCTGTCACTGGCCAGTTGGTTGATCACCGCCACCGACTGGTCGATTTCTCCGGCAAGACGCTGGATCGCACCGACCTGCTGCTCGACCAACGCCCGGCCACTGACCGTCTCCTGATTCACGCTCTGCGCGCTACCCACCGCTGCGGCGGCACTACGCGCCACCTCCTGGGCAGTGGCAGACATCTGGTTCATCGCCGTTGCCACCTGCTCGATCTGTGCGCGCTGCCCGGCCACCGCCTGATTGCTCTCGCCCGAAACCAGCTCGACACGATCCGCCTGACCACCGACCTCGCCCACCGTCTGCCCAACGCGCTCGATCAAATCATGAATGCGCACCACGGTCTGGTTGAACACCTGCCCCAGCTCGCCCAGCTCGTCACGGCTCTGCGCCTGGAAGTTGACTGTCATATCGCCTGCGGCAACCCTGTCCATCACCTGCCCCAAGGTTTTCAGGGTCGAGCGGGTGGACACGTAGAAGCCGCTGTAGAGGTAGACGATCAGCAGAAATACCACTACCAGCGCCACCACCAACAACACCATCTGCGCACGGTTCTCGGTCAGCCGCTCGCTTAGCTGGCTATCGAGGAAGGCCAGCAGGCCGTCGTTGAAGGCGTAGGTCTTGGCCATTTCCTGGCTGACCTGATCGTAGAACTGCGCCCAGGGCGTATCCAGGCTATCGGCAATGATCACCTGATCCTCGAACAGCACGCCACTGTCCTTCAGACTCTGGCGACTGGCTTCGGCAAGGCCACCCAGGCCGTTCTGCGCGGCGACGTTACCGGCCAGTGCCTCCTGCAGGCTCAAGCCGTACTCGGCGTGTAGCTTCTCCAGTTGCAACAGCAGGTCATCGAACTTGGTGCTGGCTGCCGAGTTGAGAAACCCCTGCCCCAGGGAATAGGCACCGATAGCACGGCCTTGACTGAGCACATCGGTGATCTGCGGGGTGACGTTGGTGATCAGCTCGGTAATCTGCCGCACCTGACGCTGCGGGTCCTGGCTCAACCCCGCCTGGCTGGCCACCAGTTTGATGAAGACCTGGGAAGAGCCCAGCAGCTTCTCGACGATGACCGTCTTGCTCTGCAGAGAAGTCTCGGCCTCTGCGCTTTTCAGCTCGGCCAGCAATTCGTCGCGCTTGGCGATGAACTCCGCTTCCTGCTCGGCATCGCTGGTCACTGGCTGCAGTCCTTGCAGGCCGGCACTGAGCGACTGCTGCAGTTGATCTATACGCCCCTCAAGATCCCCCGCCTGACCGGACTGACCGATCATCGAGTTGATCTGGACCAGATCGTTGAGGCTTTCAAGATCACGCCGCAGCTGCAAGCTGCTGCCAAGTAGCTCGAGGCTTTCCAGGGCGGTCTGGGTACCAACGAACTGTCGATAGGAGTCGCGCACCAGGTAGAAGTTGGTGACGAGCATGGGCAGGAAGAATAGAACGCTGATCAGGCTGAACTTCATACCGAAGCTGAGGCGGTTCATCAGCGCGATGGCCGGATACAACACGGTCTTCACTAGACGTCTCCAGTTGCCATTATTGTTATAGGTATTGCTTGGATCGCCGCCGAGCCTCTTACGGACTGATCACGGCGCCCTGTGTCGACCGACCTGGGTTCGCCGAGCTATGCGGCAAAGACAGGCAGACAAATGTGACGAAAATCACCAAACAGGGTCGACTACCGCCTCCTTATACCCCTTATCGACACGCGTCTCTGTAACTTAAGGTTAAACGCACGCAGCACCCTTCACTCCCTCTCAAGAGTGAGCGTAGTTCATCACTGGAATTACAGAAGGACAAAGGGCGGGAGCAACCCGCCACTGTGCGTGACAGCAGGTTGCCCCCGCCCTGTAAACCGCGTGGGTACGATCTCTAGATGAATAACACCCAAACCGCGTAACCGGCATACCAGACCATCGCAGCGCGGATCAGCAGTTGCCACAGCTGATCCAGGGTATCGACACCCTCCTCACCCATCACTGGCGGCGGCATCTCACCAGCGGCTCGCCCAGCCTTGACCACCAGTTGCGCGGCAGAAATGTCCCAGCTCAGCAGCTCATGCAGCAAGGCGCGGCTGACGGCGACAAAATTGCCGACCAGGGCGAAACTGGAAGCCAGCACCCGCGCCGGCAGCCAATCGAAAGCGTGGCGCAGTTGTACGGCGCGCTCACGCAGAGCCGGTTGCTGCGCATGCTCTGCACTCATCGCCAACAGGCGATAGGCCAGCGCGGCCATGGGGCCCAACAGCAGATACCAGAAGATCACCGCAAAGAAGCTTTGATAGGCCTGCCATAGCAGATGCCCCTGCACCTGTTGCAGCAGCTCGGTGCCCTCCTCCGGCTGCAACGAAAGGTCACGTTCGGCCACGTGGTAAGCGGCCTGACCATCACCGCGCCGCCAGGCGTCGCGAAACGGCCCTAGCGCTGCGAGCAGATCACCACGCCCCAGGCTGTATATCAGCACCAGCAAATGCACCGGCAAAGCCAGCCAACCGTAAGCCAGCGGTTTGAGGATCAGCAGCACCAGGCCCAACGCCAACACAGGCACCAAAACCAGAACGGCCAGGCACAGCCACGGAGCCTGCTGCAGGCCGCCTTGTTGCAGGCGCTGCAGTTGCGCCAACCAGGGGCCGTCCTGCTGGATGCGCAGGCGCCAGGCGGAAAACTTCTCGACCCACAGCACCAGCAGAATCACCAGAAAACTCATTGCTACCTCTCCTTCAATTCGGCATGCAGGCGCTGCCAGTCGAACGCGGCCCCCGGATCAGTCTTGCGCCCAGGCGCGATATCGTTGTGGCCGCGAATTCGCTCCGCCGACAGCGCCGGGTAGGCGTCCAGCAACTGCCGCGTCAGCTCCGCCAGGCTGGCGTACTGAGCGTCGCTGTAGGGCAGATCATCCGTCCCTTCCAGCTCGACCCCCAAGGAAAAATCATTGCAGTTGTCGCGCCCTTCGAACCAGGAAACCCCGGCGTGCCAGGCACGATCCAGACAGGAGACGAACTGCGTCACCCCGCCATCACGCTCGATGAAAAAATGCGCGGAAACCTGCAAGGACGCGATCTCGGCGAAGAAAGGATGTTCGTCCACCGGCAAGCGGTTCTGAAAGAACGCCTGCACTTTGCCGGTACCGAACTGCCCAGGTGGCAGGCTGATGTTGTGCACCACCAACAGGGAAATTTCGCCACTGGGGCGAACATTGAAATTCGGCGATGGGCAGTGAGGGATGCCCTGAAACCAGCCGGTTGAGGGGTCGAGCTGCATGGAAGGCTCCTGAACGAGACACCACTCTAGAGCAGGTGGCTACGGCGGCCAAGCGCGAGGCCGCAACAGGATGTGCAAAGGCGGGAAAATCGAAGATCACGACTGTAGGAGTCGCGCCTCGCGGCGAATCGATAGCGAACACACCGGAAGACTTATAAAGCTTCGCCCCGGGGCGGGGCTCCTACAAATCAAGCCGTTGCCAGGGGCGAACGCTCCTGGCAACGAATCAGCTGTGCTTGAGCTTGCGCAGATTGCCGATGACCGACTCCAGGGCGCGGTCGAACAGCAACGCATCGTCGAGCAGGCGCACAGCGTTGCGGCGGAACTCCACCGCCAGCGCGTTGCGCGTCTTCTCCAGCACCTTCATGCCGGTGCGATTGACGAACACGTACTTGCCAGTGGGCTTGATGATGGCTGCCAGCTTGCAGCGCAGCTTGTGCTCTTCATCTTCTTGAATTTCCACCCAGCTACCCACACGCAGGCTATCCACCTGCAGTAGCGCTTCGTCGTCGTCCGGGAGCACCACGTCCGGCTCCTGCGGACGGGTCTGACCGGGCGCGAGCAGAATGATCTCTTCGACTACCTCGACCATCGCCGGGGCATCCTCGACCTCTTCTTCGACTGCCGGCAGCTCCAGCAGCGGCAACTCAACGCCCGCTTCGCTCAGATCGGTGTGCGCAACATCCTCAGGCGCGGCCGACTCGGCTTCAGGGGTAGCGCGCTTGAAGCGCTGGAAGGCTTGCACGTGCAGCACTTCCAATTGGCTGAAGAATTCGCTGGTAGAGAACGGATCGAACGCCGCACTGGCCATGCCTTCGCGCAGCGCCTTGAGCAAGCCGGGCACCAGCTCCAGCAAACGCAGACGCGCCTCTGGATCTTCATGCGGGGCGACACTCCAGACCAGATCATCCATGGTCTGCAACGCAGCCTGCCACTCGTCCGAGTCCACGCCGTGCTTGAGGCAGGTCAGCATCAGCACCTTGCTCCAGGCTTCCTGCAGCAGTCGCACTACCACTTCCGGCAGGGTCTTGCCGAGCAAACGCTCATTCAGTGCCTGCTCGACCTGACGACGGGCCAGCTCGGCCTTGGCGCTGCCTTCCTCAGCGTCGCGGGTACGCTGTTCGAGCAGCTCGCTGCGACGGCGCTCATCGCCGGTGAACGCCATGAACTCGGCCAGCAACTCGGAGAAGATCGCCGGATCATCGACAAAATCGTTCAGCAGGCGCTGAACCACCTGTTCGATCTTCTGATAAAGGCTGTCACGCTGGGCATCGTCCTGGTCGCCCCACCCCAACGCGGCAGAGGCGATCTCGTTGAGCAAGCGGCGAGCCGGATGGCTGCCACGGCTGAAGAAGGTCTTGTCCAGCACCGCAACCTTGAGCATCGGGATCTGCAGACGGCCAATCAGTGCCTTGAGCGAATCCGGCAGGGTACGGTCATCGAGAATGAACTCGAACAGCATCGACACCAGATTGATCACATCTTCATCGACCTCACCCACCACGCGCGCTTTGCCACTCTTGGCGCTGGCACGCTCGAGCAATCGCTCGAGCTGGTCGCGAAGATCGAAATCTTCGACGCTGACCTGTGCCGGGGCACGCTGCTGCATGTGCGACAGCAGGCGCATCAGGTCGTTGCTGGTGATCGGTAGTGCATCGGCCGTCTGAGCGCGGCGCGGCATCGACGTGCCGCGTACTTGCGAGAGCAGATCCTGCAGCGCGCCGAACACCTCCTGCACACCCTGATCGGCGCCGTCGAGCAACGGCATGCCTTCCTCACCGGAGGACTGGCTGTAGGCGGAAGCTGCCGGGCGCTGCTGACGGCGCGGCGGCGCGGACTTCAGCTCAGGCAACACGCCCGCGCTGACCAGCGCCTGATTGGCCTCGGCATAAAGCATGTCGCAGCTGCCGAGCACGTACTTTTCGAACAGTTTGAGGATGATCAGCTTGACCTTGATCTCCACGCCCAGACTGCTGCAGGCGTCGAGGAAGTATTCACTGAGCAGGGTCGGGCCGAGCGGGTTGCTCTTGTCGTCCAGCTTCTTGCTGATCACCGCATTGAGGCGTGTGGTGAGATGGCCCAACGCAACAGCGTCTCGGCTCATCACCTTGGCCACCATGGCGTCCAGCGCCACGGTTTCTTCCAGTTCGTCGTTCTGCACCAGGCTCAGGCTATCGAACGACACGGCATCCAGAGCGGGTTGAGGCTTGCCAATCTCGTACTGGTTGAGATTGGCGAAAGACTCGAACACCTTCTGCAGAAAGCCGCGCTCGATATTCTTGCGCTTGAGCCGCAAGTCGCGCATGGCCTCGAAGAAAGCATTCTGCTCGGCATTGCTGGTCGCCCGATCCGCCATCTCGAAGAGAGTATCGTCAGCATTGTCGAACAGGCTCTGCAGGTTCTGCTTGAGCTGTTGCGCCGCTTTGTCACGCACCTGAATCAGCGCCACGGGCAGTCTTCCTACCGGCGAAGTTGGCGATTGCTCTGCGGTGGCCTTGTTCAGGTGCACCACGTTCGCGTCGGTCTTCATTCTAGTCTCCCGCAGACTGCTCGAACCCGAGCTTCCTGGTCTGCACAGCGTCAACCGAGCGTCGTCCCTAACGTCAAAGGCCTGGCGTCAATAATGAAAAAAGTAAAGCCATTATAGGGAGGCTGCGCGCCATACCAAGCCAATTTTTCCCACAGACATGACCCAGATCACAGATAGCCACACGCCATCTTCGGACGACGGCCAATACACCTCACTCGCACCTCCACAGCCTAACTCTGGCAGGCCTTCGGCGCTGCACCGATAGTCGGGCCAAGGGGGTGCTCTCGTCATTAAGAGCAGCGGCAACATATAAAAGTGCCTGATCAATTCTGCAGAACGATAAAAGGCCCAGCGCCGCGATGGAGCATTGCCCTGCAATCACCTGCCTCTATAATCGCGGCTCGACTACACCGGAGCCGACCATGCCCAACCTGATCCTCGCCGACCTCAGCAGTGAAATCGAAGCCAATGTTCGTCGCGCACTCGCCGAAGACATCGGCAGCGGCGATATCACCGCACAGTTGATTCCGGCCGAACGCCTGGCCAGCGCCCGCGTGATCACTCGCGAAGAAGCGGTCGTTTGCGGCACCGCCTGGGTCGATGCGGTGTTTCGCCAGATCGAGCCACGTGTAGCGGTACATTGGCAGGTACAGGATGGCGACCGGGTACGCGCCGATCAAACCTTATTCACTCTAGAGGGCCCGGCCCGCGCACTGCTCAGCGGCGAACGCAGCGCTTTGAACTTCCTGCAGACGCTTTCCGCTGTAGCCACCCGCTGCCGCTACTACGCCGACCTGGTCGAAGGCACCCAGGTAAAACTGCTGGATACCCGCAAGACCCTGCCCGGCCTACGTCTGGCGCAGAAATATGCAGTGACCTGCGGCGGCTGCCACAACCACCGCATCGGTTTGTACGATGCTTTCCTTATAAAGGAAAACCACATCGCCGCCTGCGGCGGCATCGCCCAGGCCATCAGCGCCGCCCACCAGATCGCCCCGGGCAAGCCGGTGGAAGTGGAAGTGGAAAGCCTGGAAGAACTGCGTGAAGCCCTGGAAGCCGGCGCCGATATCGTCATGCTCGACGAACTGTCACTGGAAGACATGCGCGAAGCCGTAAGACTCACCGCCGGCCGCGCCAAACTCGAAGCCTCGGGCGGCATCAATGACAGCACCTTGCGCGTGATCGCCGAGACGGGCGTGGACTACATCTCGCTGGGGACGCTGACCAAGGATGTGAAGGCGGTGGACTTGTCGATGCGTTTGGCACTGTAAGCCACCAACTCACTGTAGGAGCCGCGCCTCGCGGCGAATCGCGGCCTCAGCGAAATCGCACTGAGCTACAAAAAGCTCGCCCCGGGGCGTAATGCTGTTCACTTAAGGTTGCACGCGATTGACTCCCCTCTCCCATTTATGGGAGAGGGGCTGGGGGAGAGGGCTGAAAACGCCGCAAAACTGCCAGTTTTCCCCTCTCCCTAACCCTCTCCCCGAAGGGGCGAGGGGACTGATCGCGTCCGACCATTTCTTAAATGAACAGCATTACGCCCCGGGGCGGGGCTCCTACAATTTCAGGGCCATTGAAGGCATCGCGCGGGATGAATTAGCGGAAGCGTAATCCGTCGTTACGCAGCCCACACCTGACACCAGAGACAAATCATCTCAAACCATCGCGCAGAATTCAGCCATCTACACCACCAGCAGATTCGTGGCGAACGATGACAATGGAGGACTCCACCCTACGCATCCGCCCTGCCGCGCTCATAAAAGGTCAACCCGACGCGAGCGATATGATCGAGCAGCGCCGGGTTATCGATACGATCCTTGAGAGAAAGATCGACCATCCAGGGCAGCAACAACTCGTCAATCTGGCTCTCCATGGCCAATAACTGCGCCAGTGAAAGCCCTTCCCCCTCAACCGTCAGATCGATGTCCGACCCAAGACGATAATTACCTTTGGCACGCGAGCCATACAGAATGACTCGCTCGACCTGCGGACACGCGCGAAAAACAGCGCATAACTTCTCGACCGCATGCAGCGGCAACCCGAACCGACTCTCACCCGTCATAGTTCGCTGGCCAGCCCTTGCATCCGTTGCTGAAATTGCACGAAGAGATCCTGATAACGCGCCAGAATGCGCTCGGCGATCTCAATAGCGATGGATTCATTGTAGGTATGGGCCGTCTGATTACGGCTCTTGATCATCTCCATCCAACCTTCGCCATCGACGACCAGCCCCTGCTTGAACGCCGCGCGAATCGCATCGCGAGACCCCGTAATAGCCGGATTGCCCTGATAAACAAAATAATCTTTCATCAGATTCCAGGCCAACTCGAAAACAAACTCGAATGCCTGGATCAGCCCCTGCCGCTCCAACTCGCTGAGCGGGCGACTCTGCGCCAGCTCAACCGCTCGGGTCAGTTGCCCAAGGGCACGCTGATAGTTGCTCAGTCGCTGTAGCCAGCGGATATCTTGATCAGTCATAGCAAACCCTTGCTCTATGCCAGGAGTTGAACGCTGCACCATCATACCGGGCACCATTCACAGCTGCGCCCTTTTTGATAGTTGTCACAGCGCTAAATGACGTATTCGCCTACGGCGATTTCATTTCACGAATCCGCCACACCGCCCCCCACACAGAGACATTCGACACCTTCCAGATCAAGGAAAACCACATCGCCGCCCACCAGATCGCCCCGGGCAAGCCAGTTGAAGTCGAAGTGGAAAGCCTGGAAGAACTGCGCGAAACGCTGGAAGCGGGCGCCGATATCGTCATGCTCGACGAATTGTCACTGGAGGATATGCGCGAAGCCGTAAGACTCACCGCCGGCCGCGCCAAGCTCGAAGCCTCGGGCGGCATCAATGACAGCACCTTGCGCGTCATTGCAGAGACAGGCGTGGACTACATCTCGCTGGGAACGCTGACCAAGGATGTGAAGGCGGTGGATTTGTCGATGCGCCTGGCGCTGTAAGCCGCCGACTCACTGTAGGCGCCACGCCTCGCGGCGAATCGCAGCCTCACCAGAATAGCGCTGGATTACAAAAATTCGCCCCGGGGCGGGGCTCCTACAGGTCAAACCGCGTTTAAATCCTGCTTAGCATCCTTCAACAGAATACCCTTGGAATAATCGAGAAATTCACCCAGGTGGCGAGTAATGACCGCCACGGTAATCGGTAGCTGCAGCGTTTGGTACTCATGAACGGCAATATTGCGATAGCCCACCATTCGCTTCAGCGCTTCGGCCAGGCTAACGTCGATCCAGCCGCCTGCAGCCAGCAGCGCAAAAACATCGCGCACACTCTGCGGAATACCGAGACGCTCGCGCCGAATCAAATGCTGCCCCATATCCAGAGCCGCCTCGCAAGCGCGCTGAATATTCAGAATGGCTGCATCCTGGCGGGTAAAGTCCTCGGCAAAACTCGTCGGGTCGCGCTCATATTCCTCCCGCGCACGCCTGACGCAGCGCTCGATACTTGCGGCCTTGTTCAACAACACATCATCAGCCATAAACCCGTCCGTCTCGCTCGATATCCCGTAACAGAGGCGCCCTGGCCCGATCCAGCTCAAGCTTCTCGCTCAACACAGCACACTCGAACAAACCGGCCTCGGGCCCCTCAGCCACCCACCAGTGCTCGCCTTTTACCAACACCTGCTGCTGCATCACGGTGGAAGCCCTGCGCAAATCCAGCAGATCAACCGGACAACCTGCAATATCGGCAGCCTCGCTGGCAAGCTCCCAGAGCACCAGTGGATCAACATAACCTTTTACCAATACAGCCAAATCGAGATCACTGCCTTCGTCTGCCGTACCCTGGACACGACTGCCAAAGGCATAGATAGCCAGCAAACCATCCAGTCGCGAGCGCAGTAACTCGACCAGCACGACCTTATTCATAGCCAACCTCCGCATACACGCTTAGAAGTGTATCCCAACCGCTATAGCACCAAACAATGCCGAACCTACCGCCATGTAGACGACCGCTGCATGGCGGCAGGAAATAGAGCCAGGCCGGATGCCTGCAGGGCGGATTAGCCCCAGCCCCAAAAGCCGAACGCTCCATTCCAGGCGTCACGCAGATACTTCGGCAAACATCGTGGCCTGTAGCAAACGACTGATTAGACTTCGCCAATCTATCCTGAAAGCAGTCTTCGCCAAGCCGGTACCGAGCACACTTGAGTGGTCCCGCATTGAATCGCTATTTGTAGCGGCCGGCGCCAGAGCTATCGAGGGCAATGGCTCACGCGTACGCTTCGAACTGAATGGCGTGGTTGGCACCTTTCACCGCCCCCATCCCGACAAGGAAGCCAAGCCGTATCAGGTTCGCGATGCACGGGCCTTCCTTGAACAAGCAGGAGTTACCCCATGAATGCGCATGCAATGACTTACAAGGGCTATGCAGCCCGCATCGAGTACAGCGACGAAGACGGCCTTTTCGTTGGTCACATCGCCGGCATTCGCGACGTGGTGGGTTTTCATGGTGAGTCCGTTCAGGAACTTCGCACGGCATTCGAAGAAGCAGTGAACGACTACCTCGACACCTGCGCTCAGCTGGATCGCCCGCCGCAAAAGCCCTACTCCGGCAAGCTCAGCCTACGCCTGGGGCCAGAGCTGCACGCCACGGTCGCGGTAAAAGCGGAACTGGAGCACAAGAGCATCAACCAGTGGGTTGCCGACGTGCTGAGCCGCGAGGCACATGCGTAGGCCATAACCGTAGGGCGCATTAGCCGCAGGCGTAATGCGCCGAACGATGCAGACCTGCCCCCTTGCCCCCTACCCATCCCCCGGCACCTCAAGCCCGATATCACCCGCCCAATCAACCGGGTAAAGCCCCATCACCACATCACGGTGCAAGCTCGAATGGGGCCAGTCCGCCACCCGCCCCACCAGCCCGTGTTTGCAAGGGTTGATGTAGACATAATCTATATGCCGGCGAAAGTCCTCGTCATCACGCAGTTGATGCTCCCAGTAGCGCCGCTGCCAGATTCCCCGTTCGCCGCGACGCAAACGCGTCAGCGAGCGGTATTCATCGGAGGGCAACCCTCGGCAGAAAAACGTCTTGATCAGCCGCCAGCGCAACGGGTAATCCGCATCACCAGGCGGCAACGTCCATACGCAATGCATGTGTTCGGGCAGCACCACCCACGCATCGATAGTGAACGGATAATCGCGATGCACGCGCCGCACCGCATCACGCAACAGCTCGACATGCCGCAGCAACAGATCATTGCGGCGGCGTTGCAGCAGATTCACGGTAAAGAACCAGCTCGCCCCCGGCGCGAAAGCACGGCGATAGTTCGGCATCCTTGCCCCTCCAGAAACACCAAAAGGTCAAGCCTAGACGGCCACGGAAATAGCTCAAGCCCCGGCAACATCAGGTAACCCGTAGGGCGCATTAGCCGCAGGCGTAATGCGCCGAACGAGAGCCGCACACCACAAACTCCAGAGAGCAAAACACCCCGCGCAAGGTAGGGCGTTCAGTGTTGCAATGGATATCGTGATTCGCGGTGAACGACGGATTACGCTTCGCTAATCCATCCTACGGAGTTGATCCGCCTTACCGGGTTACGGAGTTGATCCGCCTTACCGGGTTTGCCCCTCCAGAAAGACCAAAAGGTCAAGCCTAGACGGCCACGGAAATAGCTCAAGCCCCGGCAACATCAGGTAACCCGTAGGGCGCATTAGCCGCAGGCGTAATGCGCCGAACGAGAGCCGCACA
>NZ_JBLUPX010000014.1:0-110603 GCF_048068235.1 Pseudomonas sp. NY15364
CCTGAGCGCTGCACTTTGCATCATTGCACCAGTAAAAACACAAACGCCCCGAATCAATCGAGGCGTTTGTATTGAACCGGTTCAGTTCAGAACGTTTTCACACAGTCTGCTTGGCGGCCTTTTCCAGCAACAGCGCAGGCGGCAGGAAACGCTCGCCGTATTGCTCGGCCAGGTACTGCGCACGGGCGACGAAGTCTTTCACCCCGTACTGGTTGATGAACTGCAGCGCACCGCCGGTCCAGGCGGCGAAGCCGATACCGAAGATCGAGCCGATATTGGCATCAGCCACTGACGTCAAGACGCCCTCTTCCACGCAGCGCACCGTCTCGATGGCCTGGATGAACAGGATGCGGTCGCGCACGTCCTCCTGCGAGATCTGCGCATCGGCCTTTTCGAAACGTGCCTTGAGCTCGGGCCACAGGTGCTTCTTGCCACCCGCCGGGTAATCGTAGAAACCACTCCCGGCCGCCTTGCCCGGACGCTTGTACTCGTTGAGCATGAGGTCGATCACGGCGAAGGCCGGGTGTTCCGGGATGGATTTGCCCTCGGCCGCCAGATCCTTAATGGTCTGCTGACGGATGTGGTTCATCAGGCTCATCGACACTTCGTCGCTGATCGCCAGCGGGCCGACCGGCATGCCGGCCTTGCGCGCCTCGTTCTCGATCATCGCGGCGCTGACGCCCTCACCGAGCATGGCCAGGCCTTCGTTGGTGAAGGTGCCGAACACCCGCGAGGTAAAGAAGCCGCGACTGTCGTTGACCACGATGGGCGTCTTCTTGATCTGCATGACGTAGTCGAAGCCACGCGCCAGCGTTTCATCGCTGGTCTGCTCACCGCGGATGATTTCCACCAGCGGCATCTTGTCCACCGGGCTGAAGAAGTGCAGGCCGATGAATTTCTCGGGGTTGGCCACGGCAGTCGCCAGGCCGGTGATCGGCAGCGTCGAGGTGTTGGAGGCGATCACCGCATCGCTCAGCGCAACAGCTTCGGCTGCCGCGGTGACCTTGCCCTTGAGCGCACGATCCTCGAATACGGCTTCGATGATCAGGTCGCAGCCGTCGAAATCCGTCTCGCTATCGGTAGCCTTGATCAGCGCCAGGAAAGCCTCACGCTGCTCGGCCGTCATGTGGCCCTTGCTGACTTTCTTGTCGAGCAGCTTGGCCGAATAGCTTTTGCCCTTCTCGGCCGCGTCGAGAGACACATCCTTGAGCACCACCTCGATACCAGCTGCCGCGGACACATAGGCGATGCCGGCGCCCATCATGCCGGCACCGAGCACGCCGACTTTTTTCGTCTTGGTTTTCGGATAGCCCTGTGGGCGCGAGCCGCCAGCATTGATTTCGTTGAGCTGGAACCAGAAGGTACCAATCATGTTCTTCGCCACCTGGCCGGTGGTCAGCTCGGTGAAGTAGCGCGCCTCGATGATCTGCGCGGTGTCGAAATCGACCTGCGCACCCTCGACGGCGGCGCACATGATCTTCTCCGGCGCCGGGAAGCAGCCCTTGGTCTTGTCGCGCAACACGCTCGGGGCGATGGCCAGCATCTGCGCCACGTTGGGCGAGCTGGGCGTACCGCCGGGAATCTTGTAGCCCTGCACGTCCCACGGCTGCTTTGCGGACGGGTTGGCGACGATCCAGGCGCGGGCCTTGCTCAGCATCTCGTCGCGGTCGCTGGCCAGGTCGTGAATCAGCCCAGCCTTGAGCGCGGCGTCTGGGCGCACCTTCTTGCCTTCGGCCAAATACGGCAGCGCTTTTTCCAGGCCGAGCAGGCGCACCATACGCACTACCCCGCCACCGCCTGGCAGCAGACCGAGAGTCACTTCAGGCAAACCGAGCTGCACGTGGCTCTCATTCAGGGCGATGCGGTGGTGACAGGCCAGGGCGATTTCCCAGCCGCCGCCCAGCGCCGCACCGTTGATGGCAGCAACCACCGGCTTACCGAGGGTTTCCAGGCGGCGTAGCTGACCCTTGATCTTCAGGATCATCTCGTAGAAGCCTTGAGCCTCGGCCTTGGTGACCTTGATCAGCTCGTTGAGGTCACCGCCGGCGAAGAAGGTCTTTTTCGCCGAGGTAACGATCACCCCCGCGATCGAATCCTTTTCCGCTTCCAGGCGTTCGACGATCTGGCCCATGGCTTCGCGGTATACCGCGTTCATGGTGTTGGCGCTCTGGCCGGGCATGTCCATGGTCAGGACGACGATATTGTCCTGACCTTTTTCGTAACGGATGGCGTCAGTCACTTTTATTATCTCCGCCTCAAACTCTTTCAATAATCGTTGCGATACCCATGCCACCGCCGACGCACAATGTGGCCAGGCCGTAGCGCAGCTGCCGCTTCTCCAGCTCGTCGAGCAGCGTGCCGAGAATGGCGCAGCCAGTGGCGCCGAGCGGATGGCCCATGGCGATGGAGCCACCGTTGACGTTGACCTTGTCCTCGCTCACGCCCATGTCCTTTATGAACTTCATCACCACCGAGGCGAAGGCCTCATTGACCTCGAACAGGTCGATGTCGTCGATGGACAGTCCCGCCTTGGCCAGCGCCTTGCGCGTGGCCGGTGCTGGGCCGGTGAGCATGATGGTCGGGTCAGTGCTGGTCACCGCCGCCGCGACGATGCGCGCGCGCGGCTTCAGACCCAACTCCTTGCCCTTGGCCGCGGAGCCGATCAGCATCAGCGCCGCGCCATCGACAATGCCCGAACTGTTGCCGGGCGTGTGCACGTGCTCGATACGCTCGACATGGCTGTAGACGCGCAGCGCGGTGGAGTCGAAGCCCATCTGCCCCATCATCTCGAAGCTCGGCTTGAGCTTACCGAGGCCTTCCAGAGTCGAATCGCCACGAATGAACTCGTCATGGTCGAGCAGCACGATGCCGTTCTGGTCGGCGACCGGCACCAGCGACTTGGTGAACGAACCATCGGCGCTGGCACGCGCCGCCTTCTGCTGCGAACGCAGGGCGAAGGCGTCGACATCGGCGCGACTGAAGCCTTCCAGGGTGGCGATCAGGTCGGCGCCGATACCCTGCGGGACAAAATTGCTGTGGATGTTGGTTTCCGGGTCCATCACCCAGGCACCGCCGTCGGAGCCCATGGGGATGCGCGACATGGATTCCACACCGCCGACCACCACCAGATCTTCGAAGCCGGAGCGCACCTTCATCGCCCCCAGGTTCACCGCCTCCAACCCAGACGCACAGAAACGGTTGAGCTGCACACCTGCCACGCTGACGTCCCAGTCCGCGACCATGGCAGCGGTCTTGGCGATATCGGCGCCCTGATCGCCCACCGGCGTCACGCAACCGAGAACGATGTCGTCTACCTGACTGGTGTCCAGATCATTGCGCACTTGCAGGGCGTTCAGCAGGCCGGCAACCAGTTGAACAGGTTTGACGCTGTACAGCGCGCCGTCCTTCTTGCCCTTGCCACGGGGCGTGCGCACTGCGTCGAAAATATATGCTTCGGTCATGGCGTCCTCGGAGACTATTACGGCGCTGGCGGAACATCATGCTCCGGCCACACCTGTTCTTATTGAGCCTGCTTACCATAGCGCCGAGACGCCGTGGCTCAATGACCGAAGCGCTCAGCGCCATTGACCACTGAGCTCAGACGAACGGTCGGTTGCCGGGTTGGCAGTGGCCTCAGCAAGCACGCGCTCTGTCTCAAGGCCTGCGGCATGGCCAGCGAAGGCGCACATAACTCGAACGTTTTAACAGGCTTCGGCTAGAAACCAAGTCATCTAAGGAAGTTGTGACACCAACCCTAGAGTTACACATGCGCCCTTGCACAAAGCGGCGCAGGGAGCCGCCGCCGGGTCATGCCGGGGCGGTGAGTCAGAACAACGCCCAGGCGTGACGCAGCGACCCACCAGGCAGTACGGCAGGCGCTCGACGTCACACCCATAACAACAAAAGGCATACGGCCATGTTCAAACAGCCGAAATACCGCCAGGCTGGCGTCATCCTTTTCGCCACGGCAGTCATCCTGATCCTTCCCAATCTGACCCGTCTGGTCAGTTGATCCCCACCGTCCCCGCAACTGCGCAGACGCCGTAGCGCGCTCAGCGCAGTGCGGGTATCCACCACGCCAGCAGCAGTGGAATCAGCACGAAGGCCAGCAGTGTCGAGCACAGCACCAGACTCGCGACTTGCTCAGGTGACCGGCCTGCGCGCACCGCGAACAGGTAATTGAACACCGCCACTGGCATCGACGACTGCAGCACCAATACGGCGTGCGCCAACGGCTGCAAGCCGATTATCCAGCCGATGATCCAGCCCAGCGCCGCGCCACAGAGAATGCGCAACAATCCCAGCACTAGGCCGTTACCCAGGTGCTGCACGCGGATACTGGCCAGTGACACACCCAGCGTGATCAGCATCAGCGGGATGGTCATACCGCCCAACAGGTCGACGGTATTGGCCAGCCAGCGCGGCAATTCAACATTGAGAAACAGCACTGGCAACACCAGCGCCAGGCTGATCATTATCGGGTTTAACAACAGTCCCTTGACTGAAGCCGCGGCTCCGGAGAGCAGCATGCCGATACTGAAATGCCCCACCGACAGCACCAGGAAAAACGCCACCGCCAATGCCAGGCCAGGCTCACCGAAGGCGAACAGCGCCATGGGCAGGCCCATGTTGCCCGAGTTCGGGAACAGGTAAGCCGGTACCAACACTTTCCAGTCCAGGCCGAACAGGCGACTCAGCAGCCAGCCAACCAGCCCCATGCATGAGGTCACCAGCACGCAGGCCAGGGCCATTTGCGAGAAGGCCCCAACATCCAGCTCGGCACGGCTCAGGGTAGACAGCACCAGGCAAGGCGTACCGACATTGAGCACCAGGCGCGCGATGAAATCAGTGGGGTACTGGTGACCGCTGCGCACCCAGCCGTAGCCGATGCCTGCCGCAATCAGTACCGGAGCCAGAACGGCGAACAACTCGGCTAACATCTACTACCCCCGTCACGTCGAGCGAGGCATCCTAGACTGCACGAAAGGCTCGGGCAATGCTGCCGGGCCCATCAATCCGCTCTGGGGTCTGCCATGCGCCTGATTCTCCTGCTCACCAGCCTGTTCGCTCTGCTCACTGCCCATGCCAGTGAAATCGATCAGGCCGCCGCCATCTCCGCCTTGCAGCGCAGCGACAGCCTGTTGATCGACGTGCGTAGCGCCGAAGAGTTCGCGGAGGGTGCACTGCCCGGCGCCATCCGTATCGGCCACGAAGATATCGCCGCCCAGATCGCCAGTGTCGCCCCGGACAAAGATCACCCCCTCGTGCTCTACTGCCGCAGCGGTCGCCGCTCTGCCCTCGCCCAGCAAAGCCTCGAGGAAATGGGCTACCGCCAGGTGATCAATGCCGGCGCCTATGACGATCTGCGACCGCTGCTGGAGCATCGCGAATGAGAGCTGCCCTGTTGCTGACGTTGATCACCCTGAGCGGCGTGGCGCAGGCGGCCGAGTTCGAGGTGCAACTCAACGATGGCCGACGCGCCTGGAGCAGCAGCGAACTGCTCGAGCACCCGCACGCGCGCGATATCAAGATCATCGATGACGTCAGCTACAAGCGCCCCATGCACTACCGCGCTGTGCCGATCAGTACGCTGCTGGAGGGTATCGAGCCCGGCGACCATCTCCAGGCCGTGGCGCTCGACGGTTTTGCCGCGGAACTGCCGGCCTCGATTCTCTTGGCCAAAGAAGGTGCAAAAGCCTGGCTGGCCATCGAAGATCCCGAGCATCCCTGGCCGCCGCTGGCGCAGGACAAACCCAGCGCGGGACCTTTCTACCTGGTCTGGACCGATCCTTCTGCCAGCCAGATCGGCCCCGAGCAATGGCCCTTTCAGGTCGCCCGGATTCGTCAGCTGGCCGCTGTCGAACAGCGCTTCCCTGCCCTGCTCCCGGCGACGGATGCCAATGCTGAGGTGCAGGCGGGGTTCGCCGTCTACCAGAAGAACTGCATGGCCTGTCATCGCCTCAATGGCGCGGGTGATTCCGAGTTCGGCCCAGACCTGAATATTCCGCACAACCCGACCGAATATTTCACAGGCGATTTTCTAGAGCGCTACATCCGCGACCCACAGAGCTTGCGGCGCTGGCCGCAGGGGCGTATGCCCGGCTTCAGCGAGCAGGTACTGCCACCTGCCGAACTGCAGCGCTTGATCGCCTACCTGCGGCACATGGCCCAGCGCAAGAGCAACACGAGCCCGTAGAACGATTTGGGAAGGGTGCGCCGTGCGCACCGGGATTTTTGGCGGGGTAAACCGAGGTGCGCATGGCGCACCCCTCGAAAGGTCGTCAGTCTGGGGCGCGCGGCGCCCCTATATCACGAGCGCCTATTGGCGCATCACTGCTGACGCACCTGCAGCAGTGGCGCCACCTGCACCTGCGCATGCATTTGCTCGCAGCCGCCACCGCGGCGCATGCCACGTACCGGGCAGGCATCGAGGTAATCCAGGCCGACTGCCAGCTTCAGATGTCGCTCCGGGCGCGCCAGGCAGTTGGTTACGTCGAAGCTGTACCAGGCATCGCCGACCCAGGCCTCGGCCCAGGCGTGGCTGGCCAGGTGCTCGGCATCGTCGGTATAGAGGTAGCCCGACACATAGCGCGCCGGCACGCCCAGGCTACGCGCGCAGGCGAGGAAGGCATGAGTGTGATCCTGGCAGACGCCACGGCGGCTGGCGAAGGCCTCAGCGGCGCTGGTGTCCACTTCGGTGGTGCCGGGCTGATAGGCAATGTGGGCGTTAAGCGCATGCATCAGGTCGATCAGGCCAGTGCGATCCACGCGCGCCTTGCTTTGCTGCGCGGCGAACTCACGAATGGCCTCATCGGCCTGAGTCAGGCGGGTGAAGCGCAAGAACGGCAGCGCTGACTGGCGCTCGTGCTCGGCCTCGCAGGTTTCGTCGATCTCCACCTGGCCGCGGGCGCCGATGACGATGGACTCGTGCGGCTCGTCCAGGGTCAGCACGTGCAGAATGTTGCCGTAAGGGTCGAGCTGCGCGTGCACCGGGCGCGGCAGATCAAGCTGCCAGCTGAGTACCTGCTGGCGCTCGCTGTCATGCGGGGTCAGGCGCAGGTACTGGATACTGGCGCGTACCTGGTCATCGTAGCGGTAGGTGGTGTCATGACTGATCGAGAGTCTCATGCGACCTCCAGGTAGGACGTATGGATGGTATTGCCCAGCTGGCGCACCAGCAGGATGAAATCGGTAAGCCAGGCATGCAGGCCTTCGTCGAGCACTTCGTCGATGCTGGTATAGCGCAGTCGCGCATCCAGCTCGGCGGCCAGGCGCTGCGCCGGTCGACCGTTCTCCCCCGGTAGACCCGCGAGCATCAGGTTGAGTTCTTCCATACAGGCTCGCAGCGAGCGCGGCACGTCCGGACGCAGCAGCAGCAGTTCGGCGACCTTGCGCGTACGTGGTGAGCCTCGATAGCTCTCGGCAAAGGCCTCGAACGAGGACAACGCCCGCAGCAGCGCACTCCATTGGTAGTAGCTGCGCGCGGTGCGCTCCTCCAGCTCGTCGATCTCCTCGCCGAGCATTTCGTAGCGCGCATCGAGCAGGCGCAGGGTGTTGTCGGCGCGCTCGATGAAGGTGCCCAGGCGGATGAAGCGGTAGGCTTCACCGCGCATGATGGTGCCGAAGGTGGCACCACGGAACAGGTGCGAACGCTCCTTGACCCACTCGCAAAAGCGGCTGATGCCGTAGCGGCCAAGGCCCTGCTCGGCGATCCCGCGCATCTCCAGCCAGCTGGCGTTGATGTTCTCCCACATGTCGGCGGTAATTCGGCCGCGCACCGCATGGGCGTTGCTGCGCGCAGCCTGCAGGCAGCAGTAGATACTGCCCGGGTTGCTCGCATCGAGGGCGAAGAAGTGCAGCATGCGCTCGGCATGCAATGGGCCGTGGCGCTCCAGGTAGTCGTCCAGAGTGCCGGTGATCAGCAGCGGCATGGCCAGTTCGTCGAGGCCATCGCCACGGCCGTCCTGCGGCATCAGCGACAGCGAATAGCTGACATCGAGCATACGCGCCAGATTTTCGGCACGTTCCAGGTAGCGCGACATCCAGTACAGATCGGAGGCAGTTCTCGAAAGCATGGTCAGTCCTCCACCACCCAGGTGTCCTTGGTCCCGCCGCCTTGCGACGAATTGACCACCAGCGAGCCTTCGCGCAGTGCCACACGCGTCAGACCGCCAGGCACCAGGCGGGTTTCGCGGCCGGTCAGAACGAACGGGCGCAGATCGATATGGCGTGGTGCGATGCCGCGCTCGACGAAGGTCGGGCAGGTCGACAGGCACAGCGTCGGCTGAGCGATGTAAGCCTCCGGCTTGGCGATCAGGCGCGCGCGGAAGTTCTCGATCTCGGCCTTGCTCGCCGCCGGGCCGACCAGCATGCCGTAGCCGCCGGAGCCCTGGGTTTCCTTGACCACCAGCTCGGACAGATTGGCCAGCACGTGGGACAGTTCTGCCGGTTTGCGACACTGCCAGGTTGGCACGTTCTTCAGGATCGGCTCCTCGTCCAGATAGAAGCGGATCATGTCACCGACGTAGGGGTAGACCGACTTGTCGTCGGCCACGCCAGTGCCGATGGCGTTGGCCAGCACCACATTGCGCGAACGATAGGCCGACAAAAGCCCAGCGACACCGAGCATCGAGTCGGGGTTGAACGCCAATGGATCGAGGAAGGCGTCGTCAAGGCGGCGATAGATCACGTCCACCTGGCGCGCACCGGCGGTGGTGCGCATGTAGACCTTGTCGTCACGGACGAACAGGTCAGCGCCTTCCACCAGTTCCACACCCATTTCACGGGCGAGGAACGCGTGTTCGAAGTAGGCGCTATTGAAGCGCCCTGGGGTCAGTACCACGACCGTGGGGTTGTCCAGCGGGCTGGAGCTCTTCAGCGCATCGAGCAGCAGGTTCGGGTAGTGATCCACCGGTGCCACACGTTGCGCGGCGAACAGCTCGGGGAACAAACGCATCATCATCTTGCGGTCTTCGAGCATGTAGCTCACACCGCTGGGCGTGCGCAGGTTGTCTTCCAGCACGTAGTAGCTGCCGTCGCCGTCACGCACCAGGTCGACCCCGGCGATGTGTGCGTAGATGTCGCGATGCAGGTCAAGGCCCTGCATCGCCATCTGATAACCCTCGTTGGCCAGCACCTGCTCGGCCGGGATGATCCCCGCCTTGATGATGCGCTGGTCGTGGTAGAGGTCGGCGAGGAACAGGTTGAGTGCCTGCACACGCTGGATGCAGCCGCGTTCGACGATACGCCATTCGCTGGCGGGGATGGAGCGGGGAATGATGTCGAAGGGGATCAGCCGCTCGGTGCCCTGATCATCTCCGTAGAGGGTGAAGGTGATACCGGCGCGGTGGAACAACAGGTCGGCTTCTCGTCGGCGCTGAGCCAGCAGATCGTCCGGCGTCTCTGCCAACCAGCGGGCAAATTCGCGGTAATGCGGGCGGACAGCGCCGCTCGCGTCGTACATCTCGTCATAAAAGGTGCGGGCCATGCCGTACTCCTTGTCACCCGGACTTGCAGCATCCTCTGCAAGGCCCGAGCCAGCACAATTAATCCTTTAAAATCAAAAACCTACCTATCAACCAAAAACATTGCGCACCATTACAGTGCAATACGATGTTTCCGTCATGACGTACCGCCCCATTGCGTGGCACAGCGTGCTGTGCAGGGCAGCCATCCGCTTACCCATGCAGGTAAAAAGCCTGCAATGCCCGCACTGAAACGGGCCCGGACACTCAGCTGTCACATTGCGTGACCAGGCGGTCAAGCGCAACCGCTTTTACAGCGGCCGTGCGAGGAAAAAGTGTCCGAATACGAGCACGCGGCCGAGCTCGGATCAGTGTTTCATGCGCCCAAGAAACGCCACGATCTGTGCCGCTGCAGTGGCGAGGTGCTGCTCATGGCTGAAGCCGGACGCCTTCAACGGCTTGAGGTCATGGTCGGCAGCCTGCAGCCAGTGCAGCTCGATGGCCGCTGACAACTCATAGCCGGCAACCGCCTCGCGATTGCCCAGTGCGTCGCGTTCGCCCTGGATGATCAGCGTTGGCGTGCGCAGTTCGGCGAGATGGGCGACGCGCGGCTTCTCGGGCTTGCCGGCGGCATAGAAGGGATAGCCGAGGCAAACCAGAGCGGAAGCCTCCAATTCGTCAGCCAGCAAGCTGGCCATGCGCCCGCCCATGGACTTGCCGCCGATGGCTACGGGCCCTGTGACCCGATGGCGCACCTGTGCATGCACATCACGCCATTGCTGCAGCAGTTGCGCCTGCGGATTGGGCGGTCGTTTACGTCCGTCCACCCGCCGCTGCGCCATGTAGGCGAACTCGAAACGCACCACACGCACGCCCCGCTCTGCCAGGCCCAGCGCCATGGTCTGCATGAACGGGCTGTCCATCGGCGCGCCGGCCCCGTGCGCGAGGATCAGCGTGCTCGATGCCGCCTGCGGCGGTTCGTCCCACTGCCAGGGCAGTTCCTGCTCGCATTGATCAGCGTCAATAAATCCAGATGGCCCTTTGCTCATGCTTGCCTCGCGTCGATTTCCGTGGTGTCCGTGGCTTGCTCATGCCTGCGTCCACCACGGTTATCGACCGCTCTGCCATAACCGTGGATGGAAGCCCAGACATGAACACAACAACCCGTTCCGCCTACAACTACAGGGTGGTTCGCCAGTTCGCCATTATGACGGTGGTTTGGGGCATCGTCGGCATGGGACTCGGCGTATTCATCGCTGCCCAGCTGGCCTGGCCCGAACTCAACTTCAACCTACCGTGGACTAGCTTCGGCCGCCTGCGCCCGCTGCATACCAATGCGGTGATCTTCGCCTTCGGTGGCTGCGCCTTGTTCGCCACCAGTTACTACGCGGTGCAACGCACCAGCCAGACCACGCTGTTCGCACCGAAACTGGCTGCCTTCACCTTCTGGGGTTGGCAACTGGTGATCCTGCTTGCAGCCATCACCCTGCCCCTGGGCTGGACCAGCTCCAAGGAATACGCCGAACTGGAATGGCCGATCGACATCCTGATCACCATCGTGTGGGTGTCCTACGCCATCGTCTTCTTCGGCACGGTGATGCAGCGCAAGGTCAGCCACATATACGTGGGTAACTGGTTCTTCGGCGGGTTCATCCTCACCGTGGCCATCCTGCACGTGGTCAACAACCTGGAGATTCCGGTCACCCTGACCAAGTCCTACTCGCTGTATGCCGGCGCCACCGATGCGATGATCCAGTGGTGGTACGGCCATAACGCCGTGGGCTTCTTCCTAACCGCCGGCTTCCTGGGGATGATGTATTACTTCGTGCCCAAGCAGGCCGGTCGCCCGGTCTACTCCTACCGCCTCTCCATCGTCCACTTCTGGGCGCTGATCGCTGTGTACATCTGGGCCGGCCCGCACCACCTGCATTACACCGCGTTGCCGGACTGGGCACAGAGCCTGGGCATGGTGATGTCGCTGATCCTCCTGGCCCCCAGCTGGGGCGGCATGATCAACGGCATGATGACCCTCTCCGGCGCCTGGCACAAACTGCGCACCGACCCGATCCTGCGCTTTCTGGTGGTGTCCCTGGCCTTCTACGGCATGTCGACCTTCGAAGGCCCGATGATGGCCATCAAGACCGTCAACGCCCTGTCCCACTACACCGACTGGACCATCGGCCACGTGCATGCCGGCGCCCTCGGCTGGGTCGCCATGGTGTCCATCGGCTCGCTGTATCACCTGATTCCGAAGGTGTTCGGTCGTGAGCAGATGCACAGCATCGGCCTGATCAACGGCCACTTCTGGCTGGCCACCATCGGTACCGTGCTCTACATCGCCTCGATGTGGGTCAACGGCATCACCCAGGGCCTGATGTGGCGCGCAGTCAACGAAGACGGCACCCTCACCTACTCCTTCGTCGAAGCGCTGGAAGCCAGCCATGTCGGCTTCGTGGTGCGGGTGATCGGCGGCGCCATCTTCTTCGCCGGCATGCTGCTGATGGCCTGGAACGTCTGGCTGACCGTACGCAGCGCGAAATCCACCGAGATGGAAGCCGCTGCGCAGTTCTCGGTAGAAGGAGCCCACTGATGAAACACGAGATTCTCGAGAAGAACATCGGTCTGATGGCCCTGGTGATGATCCTGGCGGTCAGCATCGGCGGTCTGACTCAGATCGTCCCGCTGTTCTTCCAGGACGTCACCAACGAGCCGGTCGATGGCCTCAAGCCTTACAACGCGCTGCAACTGGAAGGCCGCGACATCTACATCCGCGAAGGCTGCGTCGGCTGCCACTCGCAGATGATCCGTCCGTTCCGCGCCGAAACCGAGCGCTACGGCCACTACTCCGTCGCTGGAGAAAGCGTCTGGGATCACCCCTTCCTGTGGGGTTCCAAGCGTACCGGCCCGGATCTGGCTCGCGTCGGCGGTCGCTACTCGGACGAGTGGCATCGCGCTCACCTGTACAACCCGCGCAACGTCGTGCCGGAGTCGATCATGCCCGCCTACCCCTGGCTGGTGGAGCACGCCCTCGACGGCAAGGACACCGCCAAGAAGATGAGCGCACTGCGCACATTGGGCGTGCCCTACAGCGACGACGATATCGCCGGGGCCAGCGACGCGGTCAAGGGCAAGAGCGAGATGGATGCTCTGGTCGCCTACCTGCAGGTGCTTGGCACCGCCGTGAAGAACAAGAGGTGAGTGCCATGTTCGAGCTTATCGATATCGGCACCCTGCGCGGCATAGGCACCGCGCTGGTCCTGATCGCCTTCACCGCCGTCACCCTCTGGGCCTACAGCGGCAAACGCCGCGACGCTTTCGCCGAAGCCGCCAACCTGCCCTTCGCCGATGAGCCCAAGCCCGCCGTTTCGAGGACCCAAGCATGACCACCTTCTGGAGTTGGTACATCACCCTGCTGACCCTCGGCACCATGGTCGCCCTGTTCTGGCTGATCTTCGCCACTCGCAAGAGCGAGGTGCACAAGAGCCCGACCGAACAGACCATGGGCCATGCCTTCGATGGCATCGAGGAATATGACAACCCACTGCCGAAGTGGTGGTTCATGCTGTTCCTCGGCACCCTGGTGTTCTCCGTGGGCTACCTGCTGCTGTATCCCGGCCTGGGCAACTTCAAGGGCCTGCTGCCGGGCTATGAGGACGGTTGGACCCAGGTCAACCAGTGGCAGCGCGAGATGAACCGTGCCGATGAGCAATACGGGCCGATCTTCGCCAAATATGCCGCCATGCCCATCGAAGAAGTGGCCAAGGACGAGCGCGCGTTGAAAATGGGCGGTCGCCTGTTCGCCTCCAACTGCGCGGTTTGCCACGGCTCCGATGCCAAGGGCAGTTACGGCTTCCCCAACCTGGCCGACAGCAGTTGGCGCTGGGGCGGCGAGCCGGAAACCATCAAGACCACCATCATGCATGGCCGTATGGGCATGATGCCGGCACAGGGCCCGGTGATCGGCGAAGATGGCGTACGCAACGTCGCTGCCTACGTCCTTACCGAACTCGGTGGCCGTGAACTGCCAGACGACGCCCAGGCCGACGTCGCCGCCGGCAAGCAGATCTTCGCCACCGTCTGCTCCGCCTGCCACACCCCGGCCGGCACCGGCATGCCGGCGATGGGCGCACCGAACCTGACTCAACCCAGCGCGTTCATCTACGGCAGCAGCTTCGCCCAACTGCAACAGACCATTCGCTACGGGCGCAGCGGCAACATGCCGGCTCAGGGCGACTTCCTCGGCAATGACAAGGCCCACCTGCTGGCCGCCTATGTGCTCAAGCTGAGCCAGGGCGAAAACAAGTAACCTCCCCCTGCATTACCGGCGACCGAATCGCGGTCGCCGGCCCCTCCTCACACCTGTGCGACTCAGTGTCGCACCCGCCGACCAATAGCCCTGCAATTTCCTTGATCTGGGCTAAGCTGGCTTTCAGTCGCCATCTGTCACAACTCTAAGGCGATCCTTTCTTAGCGCTGCGCAAACTTACTGCGCCAAAAGCTCGCAGAGCGTTTTCGGGTTCCTCTCGCAAGGCCCGTTAAAGCCTCTGGAACCCAGTTCGTGTCGGCATGCTGCGTTGCAATGGCTACCTGCTTTCTCCATACTTGCCGCCGATTTTTGCCCCATAAAAATCCATTAACCGTGGAACCCCTAGCATGAGCACAGCAATCAGTCAGACTGCTTATAACTATAAGGTGGTCCGCCAGTTCGCCATTATGACGGTGATCTGGGGGGTCATTGGGATGGGTCTAGGCGTGTTCATCGCCGCACAACTCGTGTGGCCGGAACTCAACCTTGGCCTGCCGTGGACCAGCTTCGGCCGTCTGCGCCCGCTTCATACCAACGCGGTGATCTTCGCCTTCGGCGGATGCGCACTGTTCGCGACCTCGTACTACGTGGTCCAGCGCACCTGCCAAACGCGCCTGATTTCCGACGGTCTGGCTGCCTTTACCTTCTGGGGCTGGCAAGCGGTCATCGTCCTGGCGGTGATCACCCTGCCGATGGGCTACACCAGCACCAAGGAATACGCCGAGCTGGAATGGCCGATCGACATCCTTCTGGGCCTGGTCTGGATCACCTACCTGGTGGTGTTCTTCGGCACTATCGTCAAGCGCAAGACCAAGCACATTTATGTGGGCAACTGGTTCTTCGGCGCCTTCATCCTCGTGACCGCTATGCTGCATATCGTCAACAGCGCGGCCATGCCGGTGAGCCTGTTCAAGTCGTACTCGGTCTACGCCGGCGCGACCGACGCGATGATCCAGTGGTGGTACGGCCACAACGCCGTAGGCTTCTTCCTGACCACCGGCTTCCTGGGCATGATGTACTACTTCGTACCCAAGCAGGCCGAGCGTCCGATCTACTCCTATCGCCTGTCCATCGTGCACTTCTGGGCGCTGATCACCCTGTACATCTGGGCCGGTCCGCACCACCTGCACTACACCGCCCTGCCTGACTGGGCGCAGTCCCTGGGCATGGCCATGTCGGTCATCCTGCTGGCACCGAGCTGGGGCGGCATGATCAACGGCATGATGAGCCTGTCCGGCGCCTGGCATAAGCTGCGCACCGACCCGATCCTGCGCTTTTTGGTCGTGTCCCTGGCGTTCTACGGCATGTCGACCTTCGAAGGCCCGATGATGGCCATCAAGACCGTCAACGCCCTGTCCCACTACACCGACTGGACCATCGGCCACGTGCACGCCGGGGCGCTGGGCTGGGTAGCGATGATCTCCATCGGCTCGCTGTATCACCTGATTCCCAAGGTGTTCGGCCGCGAGCAGATGCACAGCATCGGCCTGATCAACACCCACTTCTGGCTGGCCACCATCGGCACCGTGCTGTACATCGCCTCGATGTGGGTCAACGGCATCACCCAGGGTCTGATGTGGCGTGCAGTGAACGAAGACGGCACCCTCACCTACTCCTTCGTCGAAGCGCTGGAAGCCAGCCATGCAGGTTTTGTCGTGCGCATGATCGGCGGCGCCTTCTTCGTCACCGGCATGCTGCTGATGGCTTACAACACCTACCGCACCGTGCGTGCCGCCAAGCCGGCTGAATACGAAGCGGCTGCGCAGATTCCCGCCGGAGTAGCTCACTGATGAAACACGAAATCATCGAGAAGAATATCGGCCTGATGGCGCTGCTGATGGTGATTGCCGTCAGCATCGGTGGCCTGACTCAGATCGTCCCGCTGTTCTTCCAGGACGTCACCAATGAGCCGGTGGAAGGCCTCAAGCCCTACACCGCCATGCAACTGGAAGGTCGCGATATCTACATCCGCGAGGGCTGCGTCGGCTGCCACTCGCAGATGATCCGCCCGTTCCGCGCCGAGACCGAGCGTTACGGCCACTACTCCGTCGCTGGCGAAAGCGTCTGGGATCACCCCTTCCTGTGGGGTTCCAAGCGTACCGGCCCGGACCTGGCCCGCGTCGGCGGCCGCTACTCGGACGAGTGGCATCGCGCCCACCTGTACAACCCGCGCAACGTCGTGCCTGAGTCGAAGATGCCCGCCTACCCATGGCTGGTGGAGAACAAGCTCGACGGTCGCGACACCGCCAAGAAGATGGAAGTCATGCGTGGCTTCGGCATCCCCTACACCGACGAAGATATCGCCGGTGCACGCGATGCCGTGAAGGGCAACACCGAAATGGACGCGCTGATCGCGTACCTGCAGGTGCTTGGTACTTCCATCAAGAACAAACGGTAAGACGCTATGGACATCGGGATGATTCGCGGCATCGGCACGGCGGTGGTATTCATCGCCTTCATCGGCGTGGTGCTCTGGGCCTACAGCAGCAAGCGCAAATCGAGCTTCGACGAAGCTGCCAACCTGCCCTTCGCTGACGACCCCAAGCCCGAGTCCAAGCGCGATCAGGACTCTTCCAGGAGCAATAACCAATGACCACGTTCTGGAGTTGGTACGTAACCATTCTGTCTCTGGGCACCATTTTCGCCCTGACCTGGCTGATCTTCGGCACCCGCAAGGGCCAGCGCCAGGAAACCACCGAGGAAACCGTCGGCCACAGCTTCGACGGCATCGAGGAGTATGACAACCCGCTGCCGAAGTGGTGGTTCATGCTGTTCATCGCCACCATCGTCTTCGCCCTCGGCTACCTCGCGCTGTATCCGGGCCTGGGTAACTTCAAGGGCCTGCTGCCGGGCTACGACTACGTCGACAACGAAAAGCAGACGCCTTTCGCAGCCGGCGTACAGATCGCTGACGGCTCCATGCGTCACTCCGGCTGGACCGGCGTGCACCAGTGGGAAAAGGAAATGGCGCGCGCCGATGAGCAATACGGCCCGCTGTTCGCCAAGTACGCCGCCATGCCGATCGAAGAAGTCGCACAGGACCCGCAAGCCCTGAAAATGGGTGGCCGCCTGTTCGCCTCCAACTGCTCGGTTTGCCACGGTTCCGATGCCAAGGGCAGCTACGGCTTCCCCAATCTGACCGACAACGAATGGCGCTGGGGCGGCGAGCCGGAAACCATCAAGACCACCATCCTCAAGGGTCGCCAGGGCGCCATGCCGGCTCAAGGCCCGGCCATTGGCGAAGACGGCGTGCGCAATGTCGCCGCCTACGTGTTGACCGAGCTGGCCGGTCGTGAGCTGCCGGAAGGCGTGGAAGCCGATATCGAAGCGGGCCAGAAGGTCTTCGCCGGTACCTGCTTCGCCTGCCACGGCGCTGACGGCAAGGGTACTCCTGCCATGGGCGCACCGAACCTGACCAACCCGGCAGCGTTCATCTATGGCAGCAGCTACGCGCAACTGCAGCAGAGCATCCGCTACGGTCGTCACGGCAACATGCCAGCCCAGGAAGAATTCCTCGGCAACGACAAGGTGCACCTGCTGGCTGCCTACGTGTACAGCCTGTCGCACAAGGCCCAAGAGCAGTAATCGCAGAACGACTCTTTTGACAAGGGTCAATGAACGCCCGGGTCGCGACCGCTGGTCGCACCCGGGCGTTGTCTTTCAGGCGTACCATATGAGCTACCGTGAATTGACCCTGACCGGCACGTATCGGCCCGGGCTGCCACTCAACCGCTTTGGTATGCATTGATGAGCGAACAGATTCCCGTCCAGGACGTCACCCCTCCTACTGCCAAGAACGCCGGCGTCGATCTCTACGCCAGCCGCGAGAAGATCTATACCCGCGCATTCACCGGCCTGTTTCGCAATCTGCGGCTTGCTGGTGGCGCCCTCCTCTTCCTGCTGTTCTTCGGCACCGTCTGGCTGAACTGGGAAGGCCGCCAGGCCGTCTGGTGGAACCTGCCGGAACGCAAGTTCCACATCTTCGGCGCCACCTACTGGCCGCAGGACTTCATGCTGCTGTCCTGGCTGTTGATCATCTGTGCCTTCGGCCTGTTCTTCATCACCGTGTTCGCCGGCCGCGTCTGGTGCGGCTATACCTGCCCGCAGAGCGTCTTCACCTGGGTCTTCATGTGGGCGGAGAAAGTCACCGAAGGTGACCGCAACCAGCGCATGAAGCTCGACAAACAGCCCATGAGCGGCAGGAAGTTCGGGCGCAAGCTGGCCAAGCACGGCATCTGGGTCGGCGTGTCGCTGCTCACGGCGATCACCTTTGTCGGCTACTTCACGCCTATTCGCGACCTGGTGATCGAGATCTTCACCGGCCAGGCCAGCGGCTGGGCCTATTTCTGGATCGGCTTCTTCACCCTCGCCACCTACGGCAACGCCGGCTACCTGCGCGAGCAGGTGTGCATCTACATGTGCCCCTATGCGCGCTTCCAGAGCGTGATGTTCGACCAGGACACCCTGATCGTCTCCTACGACCCGCGCCGCGGTGAGAAGCGCGGCCCGCGCAAGAAGGACGCCGACTACAAGGCACAGGGCCTGGGTGACTGCATCGACTGCAAGATGTGCGTACAGGTCTGCCCCACCGGCATCGATATCCGCGACGGCCTGCAGATCGAATGCATCGGCTGCGCCGCGTGCATCGACGCCTGCGACGACATCATGGACAAGATGAACTATCCCAAGGGGCTGATCAGCTACACCACTGAACACAACCTGTCCGGGCGCAAGACGCACCTGCTGCGCCCGCGCCTGATCGGGTACGCTGTCGCACTGGTCGCGATGATCGGCCTGTTCGCCTGGGCTGTGGCCACTCGTCCGCTGGTGGAGCTGGACGTGCTCAAGGACCGCGTACTGTTCCGCGAGAACGAGCGCGGCTACATCGAGAACGTCTACACCCTGAAGATCATGAACAAGGCCCAGCGCGACATGACCTACGTGATCAGCGCCGACGGTCTCGACGGCTTGATCTACGAAGGCAAGCGAGAAGTGCGAGCCCTGGCTGGCGAGGTGTACTCCTTCCCGGTCGAGCTTTCCATCGCACCGGAGAAGTTGCCGTCTAGCGCCAACAACATCGTCTTCCACGTACAATCGGCGGACGACCCCAGTATCAAGAACGACGCCGACAGCCGCTTTATCGGCCCCAGCGTCCGCTGACAACGGAAAGAGCATGTCCGAGCAAAACCCATCGCCAGCCAAACCCTGGTACAAGCAGTTCTGGCCCTGGTTCATCCTGTTCCTGCTGGGCTACTCGGTGGTGCAGGGTCTGACCCTGCTCACCATCGCCACCAAGAACCCGCCCGGGCTGATCTCCGACGATTACTACGACGTCGGCAAGGGCATCAACCAGTCTCTGGAGCGAGAGAAGCTGGCCGAACGCCTGCAACTGCACGGCGAGCTGGTGCTGGACAACACCACCGGTGTCGCCACCCTGTCGCTGCAGGGCAGCAGCAATCCGCAGCAGATCGTCCTCAACCTGATCTCGCCGACCCAGCCGGAACGCGACCGCCGCGTGATTCTGCAGCCAACCGCTGACGGCCAGTACCGTGGGCAGATGGTCGACCAGGTCAGCGGTCGCCGCTTCGTCGAACTGCTTGGTCAGGAAGGTAGCCAGAACTGGCGTCTGTTCGAGGAAGAGAACATCACCGATGGCCAGACCATCCTGATCGGTGACAACCCCTCCTACTGACCTAGCCGATGCCCGCCCCCACTCCTTGCTACCACTGTGGCCTGCCGGTGCCTGCCGGCAGCCATTTCCGCGCCGAGGTACTCGGCCAGAGCCGCGAAATGTGCTGCCCTGGCTGTCAGGCCGTGGCCGAAGCCATCGTCGACGGGGGGCTCGAGCATTACTACAGCCATCGCAGCGAAAACTCTGCCAACCCGCAGGCACTGCCCGCAGCCCTGCCGGACGAGCTGGCGCTGTATGACCGCAGCGACGTGCAGCAGCCCTTCGTCCAGCACCAGGGCGAACTGAGCGAAACGCAGCTGCTGATCGAGGGCATCAGCTGCGCCGCCTGCGGCTGGCTGATCGAGAAGCACCTGCGCGGCGTGCCGGGCGTGGCCGAAGCACACCTGAACCTGTCCAACCACCGCCTGCAGGTGCGCTGGCAGGACAGCCAGATTCCCCTGAGCCAGCTACTCGCCGAATTGCGCCGCATCGGCTATGCCGCGCACCCCTGGCGGGCAGACGAGGCCGCCGAACGCCTGGCTGCGGAAAACCGCCGACGCATGCGCGAGCTGGGCGTGGCCGGTCTGCTGTGGATGCAGGTGATGATGGCGACCATGGCCACCTGGCCGGAATTCAACATCGACCTGTCGCCGGAGCTGGACAAGATCCTGCGCTGGACCAGCCTGTTCCTCACCACCCCCATCGTCTTCTACTGCTGCGGGCAGTTCTTCCGTGGCGCCCTGCGCGACCTGCGCACCCGTCACCTGACCATGGACGTCTCGGTCTCGCTGGCCATCGGCGGCGCCTACGTGGCCGGCATCTGGTCGACCATCACCGGCCAGGGCGAACTGTATTTCGACGCCGTGGGCATGTTCGCCCTGTTCCTGCTCGCCGGCCGCTACCTGGAGCGGCGAGCACGCGAGCGCACAGCTGCCGCGACCGCACAACTGGTGCAGTTGCTGCCGGCCTCCTGCCTGCGCCTGGAGGCCGACGGCCAGAGCCAGCGCATCCTGCTCAGCGAACTGCGTGTCGGCGAGCGGGTGCTGGTGCAGCCCGGCTCGCTGATTCCGGCCGACGGCCGCATCCTCGCCGGCCAGTCCAGCGTCGACGAATCGCTGCTCACCGGCGAATACCTGCCGCTGCCACGCGGTATTGGCGACGGCGTCACCGCCGGCACGCTGAATGTCGAAGGCCCGCTGACCGTCGAGGTGCAGGCGCTAGGCGATGCCACTCGCCTGTCGGCCATCGTGCGCCTGCTGGAACGGGCGCAGAGCGAAAAGCCGCGCCTGGCGGAGATCGCCGATCGGGTCTCGCAATGGTTCCTGCTGTTCATTCTGATCGCTGCCGCCGTGGTCGGCTTCGCCTGGTGGGAAATCGACTCCAGTCGCGCCTTCTGGGTGGTACTCGCCCTGCTGGTGGCCACCTGCCCCTGCGCCCTAGCCCTCGCCACACCGACAGCTCTGACCACCGCCACTGGCAGCCTGCACAAACTGGGCATGCTGCTCACTCGCGGTCATGTCATCGAGGGTCTCAACCAGATCGACACCCTGGTGCTGGACAAGACCGGCACGCTCACCGAAGGCCGCCTGACCCTCAAGGCCATCCATCCGCTGCGCGACCTTGACGAGGGCGATTGCCTGGCGCTGGCAGCCGCACTCGAAAACCGTTCGGAACACCCCATCGCCCGCGCCTTCAGCCAGGCGCCACGCGCGGCGGAATCTGTCGACAGCTACCCGGGCCAGGGCCTGCAGGGCAGCGTCGACGGTCGCCTGCTACGCATTGGTGAGGCCAGCTTCGTCTGCGCCCTCAGTGGCCAGGCAGTACCCGCGATTGCCAGCGAGCACGGGCAATGGCTGCTGCTGGGCGACGAACAGGGACCGCTAGCCTGGTTCGTCCTCGACGACCGCCTGCGCGAAGATGCGCCTGCGCTGATCGCCGCCGCCCGCGCCCGTGGCTGGCATATTCACCTGCTCTCCGGCGACAGCTCGCCGATGGTGGGCGAAGTCGCCCGTCTACTGGGCATCGAAGACGCTCGGGGCGGCCTGACCCCGGATGCCAAACTGGCCGTGCTCAAGCAGTTGCACAGCGAAGGGCGCCGCGTGCTGATGCTCGGCGATGGCGTCAACGACGTACCGGTGCTGGCCGCTGCCGATATCAGCGTGGCCATGGGCTCGGCCTCCGACCTGGCGAAAACCAGCGCCGACGCTGTGCTGCTGTCGAACCGCCTGAGCAGCCTGGTCGACGGCCTGAAGCTGGCCAAACGCACGCGCCGCATCATCATCGAAAACCTGGCCTGGGCGACGCTGTACAATGGCCTGGTACTGCCCTTCGCCGCCCTGGGCTGGATCACACCGATCTGGGCGGCCGTGGGCATGTCCCTGAGTTCGCTGCTGGTAGTGCTCAATGCCTTGCGCCTGAGCCGAACCCCGAATACGTAGGAGCGAGCGCTGCTCGCAACGAAGCGGTGCTCGCTCCTACTTAGATGCCCCCTGGAGACCGCATGTCCGCCCTCTACATCTTGATCCCTGTCGCCATCGGCCTGGTCGGTTTCGCCATCTGGCTGTTCTTCTGGGCGGTGGACAGCGGTCAGTACGACGATCTCGACGGCCCAGCGCACAGCATTCTGTTCGACGACGAAGATCCGCTGCACAAGGCCGGCGTCGAGCAGGCCGCGGACCACAACAAGCCGGGAAAACCTGATGCTTGAGCTGGCACCGCTGCTGGTGTCGGCGCTGATCCTTGGACTGCTCGGCGGCGGCCATTGCCTCGGCATGTGCGGCGGTCTGATGGGCGCACTGACGCTGGCGATTCCCCCCGAGCAACGCGGCAGGCGTCTCCAGTTGCTGCTGGCTTACAACCTCGGGCGCATTCTCAGCTACAGCCTTGCAGGCTTGCTCCTGGGCCTTGCCGGCTGGGCCATTGCAGGCAGCAAAGCCGAAGTGGCGATGCGCACGCTGGCTGCCTTACTGCTGATTGCCATGGGCCTTTATCTGGCCGGCTGGTGGAGCGGGCTGACACGTATCGAAGCACTGGGCCGTGGCCTGTGGCGGCGTATCCAGCCTCTGACGCGGCGCTTCATGCCCGTCAGCAGCCTGCCGCGCGCCCTGGCTCTCGGTGGTTTATGGGGCTGGCTGCCGTGCGGGCTGGTCTACAGCACCCTGCTGTGGGCCTCCAGCCAGGGTAATGCGCTTAACAGCGCGCTGCTGATGCTGGCCTTCGGCCTGGGCACATGGCCGGTACTGCTGGCTACCGGCCTGGCTGCCGAACGCATCACCGCTCTGCTACGCAAGCGTGGCGTGCGCATGGCCGGCGGCCTGCTGGTCATCCTGTTCGGTATCTGGACCCTACCCGGCCCACACCAGCACTGGCTGATGGGGCACTGACCTATAACCGGATTACATCCAGACTACGCCGCGACAACACCTGCGGTGCTCGACGCGCCCTTGATTCAGGTCAAGGCCGCCACCTACATGCATCCTTAGACTGGCCACACAGCCTGTCTAGGATTATTTCCCATGCTCGAAACCATCCAGTGGGATGCCGACCTGATCCGCCGCTACGATCTCGCCGGCCCGCGCTACACCTCTTACCCGACCGCAGTGCAGTTTCACGACGACATCGGCCCGTTCGATCTGCTGCATGCGCTACGCGACAGTCGCAAGGCCGGGCGTCCGCTGTCGCTGTACGTGCACATCCCGTTCTGCGCGCACATCTGCTACTACTGTGCCTGTAACAAGGTGATCACCAAGGATCGTGGCCGCGCCTTGCCCTATCTGGAAAAGCTCGAGCGGGAAATCGAGATCATCAGCCGCTACATCGATCGCAACCAGCCAATCGAGCAACTGCATTTCGGTGGCGGCACGCCAACCTTCCTCAGCCATGACGAGCTGCGCCACCTGATGCAGCACCTGCGCCAGCACTTCAACCTGCTAGATGATGACTCCGGTGATTACAGCATCGAGATCGACCCACGCGAAGCGGACTGGTCGACCATGGGCCTGCTGCGTGAGCTGGGCTTCAACCGTGTCAGCCTCGGCGTGCAGGATCTCGACCCCGAGGTGCAGCGCGCGGTCAACCGCCTGCAGACCCTGGAAGAGACCCGCGCCATTGTCGAGGCGGCCCGCACCCTGCAGTTCCGCTCGGTGAACATTGACCTGATCTACGGCCTGCCCAAACAGACCCCAGAGCGCTTCGCCCACACCGTGGCCGAGGTCATCGCCCTGCAACCGGATCGCCTGTCACTGTTCAACTATGCGCACCTGCCGGAACGCTTCATGCCGCAACGGCGCATCAACAACGATGACCTTCCCAGTCCGGGCGACAAACTGGCCATGCTGCAGGCCAGCATCGAGCAGCTGACGCGCGCCGGGTATCGCTACATCGGCATGGACCACTTCGCCCTGCCCGATGACGAACTGGCCATCGCCCAGGAAGAAGGCACGCTGCAGCGCAACTTCCAGGGCTATACCACCCATGGCCACTGCGACCTGATCGGCCTGGGCGTATCCGCCATCAGCCAGATCGGCGATCTGTACAGCCAGAACGACAGCGATATCGCCAGTTATCAGCAGTCCCTGGGCAACGGCCAATTGGCGACGCGCCGCGGCTTGCACTGCAATGCCGACGACCGCCTGCGTCGCGCCGTGATTCAGCAGCTGATCTGCCATTTCCAACTGCGCTTCGCCGACATCGAGCAAACGCATGGCGTGGTGTTCCGTGATTATTTCTGCGCCCTGTGGCCCGAGTTGGAGCAACTCGCGGCTGACGGCCTGATCAGCCTCGACGCTCAGGGTATTGAAGTGCGCCCGGCCGGGCGCCTACTGGTGCGTTCGCTGTGTATGCTGTTCGATCGCTATCTCAACGATCAGGTGCGCCAGCGCTTCTCGCGGGTGATCTGAGCCGGGCAAGCGCCCGCTCCGTTACGGGCGCTTCTCAACTCATCGCCAGCAGGCTCGCAGCCTGCATCTGCTCGCTGGAAAGGCCAGCGTCACGCATCAACTTGATCAGCTGGGCGTTGGCCGAAGTCAGCGCACTGTTGAGCGAGGCCAGCTCGGTCTGCAGCCCTTCCAACTGCTGACGCTTGCCCTCGGCGTCAAGCCTCTGGTCGCTCATGATGGCCTCGATCTGCGCCTGTTTCTCGACGATCTGTGCACGCAGCTCGCGGATCATCTTGAGCAGATCCCTGATCGCCTGAGGCAGGTCGCTATCGTCGATATCTTGATGCTTCTCAGATCTGGTCGACATGCCCTTGCCCAGCTCGGACAGGCTAACGCGCAATCCTTCGCGACTCTCCTGCGCAGTTCGTTCAGCCGTGCTGAACTGTCGTTGAACACCCTGAGCCAGATTGTTCAGTGAACCCAGCGAAGCGATGCGCATTACCCTGCTCCCTGCCTTGATCTATCATCTCAGGGTCACATCGGCAGACTAGGATCAAACTTGAGCAAGCAGTCAGGCTTGCATGGCTGGTCGCAAACCCGCCCCTGCTGTACCCTAAGCGCCATTGCGTATCTATCAGGAAGCTGAACGATGTCCGAGAGCATCAAGCTGCGTACGCAGCACCAAGCCCATTGCAAGGATTGCAGCCTGGCCAGCTTGTGCCTGCCGCTCTCGCTGAACATGGAAGACATGGACGCCCTCGACGACATCGTCAAGCGTGGTCGACCGCTGAAAAAAGGCGAATTCCTGTTCCGTCAGGGTGATTCCTTCGGCTCCGTATTCGCCGTGCGTTCCGGCGCGCTGAAAACCTTCAGCCTGAGCGATGGCGGCGAAGAGCAGATAACCGGCTTCCACCTGCCCAGCGAGCTGGTCGGCCTGTCCGGGGTCGATGGCGAGCGCTACCCGGTCTCCGCGCAGGCACTGGAAACCACCTCGGTCTGCGAGATTCCCTTCGAGCGCCTCGATGACCTGGCCCTGCAATTGCCACAGCTGCGCCGCCAACTGATGCGTATCATGAGCCGCGAGATCCGCGACGATCAGCAGATGATGCTGTTGCTGTCGAAGAAGACTGCCGACGAGCGCATCGCCACCTTCCTGGTCAACCTCTCTGCCCGCTTCCGGGCGCGTGGCTTCTCGGCCAATCAGTTCCGCCTGGCCATGTCGCGCAACGAAATTGGTAACTATTTGGGCCTTGCGGTGGAGACAGTCTCTCGCGTATTTACCCGCTTCCAACAGAACAAGCTGCTCGAAGCCGAAGGCAAGGAAGTGCACATTCTCGACCCGATCGAACTGTGTGCTCTGGCCGGCGGCAATCTCGACGTTTGAGTTCGCACGAGTTCGCGGGCTCACACATTAGGACCCCACGATGATCTTTGACGAATTCAGCATCAAGACCCTGATCCGCCCGGTACCGGACTTTCCCAAGCCGGGCGTCATCTTTCGCGACATCACCCCGCTGTTCCAGTCGCCACGTGCCCTGCGCATGGTCGCCGACAGTTTCATCCAACGTTACGTGGAGGCCGAATTCAGCCATATCGGCGCCATGGACGCGCGCGGTTTCCTGATCGGCTCAATCATCGCCTACGAACTGAACAAGCCGCTGGTGCTGTTTCGCAAGCAGGGCAAACTGCCGGCGGACGTCCTCAGCGAGGGTTACCAGACCGAGTACGGCGAAGCCTTTCTCGAGGTCCATAGCGACAGCCTCTGCGAAGGCGATTCGGTACTGATCTTCGATGACCTGATCGCAACCGGCGGCACCCTGATCGCCGCAGCCAACTTGGTACGACGCATGCGCGCAACGATCTTCGAGGCCGCCGCGATCATTGACCTACCTGAGCTGGGTGGTTCGCAGAAACTGCAGGACGCCGGCATCCCCACCTTCACGCTGACGGCCTTCGCCCTCGACGATCACTGAGCCGAAGCGCCTGCCAACCCACAAGTGGGTTGATGATTCTGCCGGGCAATGCCCGGCATCACCGATGACCTTGACCAGACTCCCATGCACGAACTCGAACTGAACCCATCCAGCGACTGGCGTCAGCGCCTGGGCGCTGTCATGGACGGCGCCACCATGCAGCGCCTGGTAACCCTGCTGATCATCATCAATGCCGTCATCCTCGGCCTGCAGACGTCACCGTCGATCATGACCGACTGGGGCACGCCGCTGCTGATCCTCGATACCTTCATCCTCACCTGCTTCGTCATCGAGCTGGCGCTGCGCTTCACCGCCCGTGGCGTCGGTCTGCTACGTGACCCCTGGGCCGTATTCGATTGCCTGGTGGTGGGCATCGCCCTGATACCGGCCAGCGGCCCCTTCGCCGTGCTACGCGCCTTGCGCGTGCTGCGGGTATTGCGACTGGTGTCGATCAACCCAAGCATGCGCAAGGTAGTGCAGGCGCTGCTCGCCTCGCTACCAGGCATGGGCAGCATCGTCATGCTGATGGTGTTGGTGTTCTATGTCGCCGCGGTGATGGCCACCCAGCTGTTCGGTGAGAGCTTCCCCGAGTGGTTCGGTAACATCGGCGCCAGCCTGTACACCCTGTTCCAGGTGATGACCCTGGAAAGCTGGTCGATGGGCATCGTGCGCCCGGTAATGGAAGAACATCCGCTGGCCTGGCTGTTCTTCGTGCCCTATATCCTCGTCGCCACATTCATGATGCTCAACCTGTTCATCGCCGTTATCGTCAACGCGATGCAGAACACCCATGAGCCAAATGCCGAGGAGCAAGCTGCAGCAGCTCGCGAACAGGCAATTCTCGACGAGCTGCGCGCACTGCGCAGCGAGGTGGCCGAGCTGCGCCGTAACACGCCGTAAACCCTGTCACCAACGCAATCCGCCGTCTCTGGCACGGCGGTTTGCGCGCCCTCTCCCCTATGTCTGCCCATCAGACCCGCCTTAAGTTGGCGGCGCTCAGCGCCCGCACGCACGCACGATAGTTACATCGTTCAATGACACAGTTGGTCTGTCGAGATTGACCATCTGCGCCCCCGAGTGCTGCCAACCAGAGCCGCACGACACTTGGGAGTTCCAACTCGGAAGAGGACTCGAACGATGAGCGCCAGTACCGCCCTACCGCAGCCAAAATCCAGCTTCCCCGTGCGTCGCATGGACTTCAGTTTCAGCGAAACACCGAAATACTGCTTCTATGACGCCCCTTTCATGAGCCATTTCATGAACAACCGGTCGTCGCTGTTCCCCTACGGCGAAAAGTTCTTCGTCGACAGCGTGCGCGCCTTACGCGACCTGGTCAGCGAGCCGCAGCTGAAAAAGGACATCAGCGCCTTCATCGGTCAGGAGGCCATGCACTCCAAGGAGCATGCGGCCTACAACTACTACGCCAACGAGCACGATATCGACCTGGAACGCCTCGAGCTGCGCATCAAGGTGCTGCTGGAATGGGTCACCCGTTTCAGCACCAAGAAGCAGCGCCTGGCCGCCACCTGCGCCCTAGAACACTTCACCGCGACCATGGCTGAGCAGTTACTCAAGCTTGAAGACCTCACCACGCAGATGAACGACCCGAAGCTGTATCAACTGTGGATGTGGCACGCCATCGAGGAAAACGAGCACAAGGCCGTGTGCTACGACGTCTACCAGGGTGCCGAACACCGGCTTGGGCCACAACTCCATGGTCTACATGATCGAGTCGCAGATCACCTATGTACTTGGCGCC
Source organism: Pseudomonas sp. NY15364 (assembly GCF_048068235.1). Taxonomy (NCBI): domain Bacteria; kingdom Pseudomonadati; phylum Pseudomonadota; class Gammaproteobacteria; order Pseudomonadales; family Pseudomonadaceae; genus Pseudomonas; species Pseudomonas sp. NY15364. The sequence continues at coordinate 28,051 of NZ_JBLUPX010000014.1, forward strand.
CCCAAGCAGCTTGAAGAGGGCCAACTGCAGAGCCTGGAGCCCAAGCGCGAGGCGCAGGACGCCTTCAACAGGAAGATTCAGGGCAATCTCGGCAGCACCGTCTGGAACGCCGGCGGATGCATGAGCTGGTACCTGCACCCGGTCAGTGGCCGCAACTGCACGGTGTGGCCGGGCTTCACCTGGCGCTACCGCATGCTGACGCGTCACTTCGATCCCCCTGCCTACCACTTCAGTCGCAAGCAGGCCACTCACCCGGCACAGAGCAACGCCATCGCCCTAGATGTGCAGGAGACCAGCGCATGAAATCCTTCGAGAACAAGGTAGCCGCCATCACCGGCGCCGGCTCCGGTATCGGCCGCGCCCTCGCCTATCAGCTGGCACGCCAGGGCTGTCACCTGGCGCTGTCCGACGTCAACGTCGAGGCTCTCCGAGAGACTGCCGAGCAGGCGCGCAAACTTGGCGTCACCGTCAGCCAGCAGCGCGTCGACGTCGCCGACCGCGCAGCCGTCGAGGCCAGGGCCGAGCAGATCATCAGCGAATTTGGCCGGGTCAATGCCATCTTCAATAATGCCGGCGTGACTCAGGGTGGCACCGTGGAAGGCAACGATTACGCCGACTACGAGTGGATCATGAACATCAACTTCTGGGGTGTGATCAACGGCACCAAGGCCTTCCTGCCTTATCCCAAGGCGGCTGGCCAGGGTCATGTGGTCAACGTCTCCAGAGTCTTTGGGCTGTTCTCCCAGCCCGGAATTAGCGCCTACAACGCCCGCAAGTTCGCCGTGCGCGGTTTTACCGTGTCATTGCGCCAGGAGCTGGACATGGCCCCTTGCGGGGTGTCCGCCAGTTGCGTGCACCCCGGCGGCATCCGCACCAACATCGCCAAGACCGCGCGCATGAATGACAGCTTGGCCAAGGTAACCGGCCAGGCCGCCGAACAGGCGCGTCAGCAATTCAATGACCAGCTGCTGCGGACCACGCCGGACCAGACGGCAAAGGTCATCGTAAATGGCGTGCTGACCAACAAACGGCGCATCCTCATCGGCACCGATACCCATGCCCTGGACTGGATGCAGCGCAGCATGCCGGCGCTGTATCAGCGACTGGTAACCGTCTCGATGCGCTTGGCCGCCCGCTTCGCGCCCAAGCCAAGATATGCGGACAAGGCGCGCGAGGCGATCGAATAGCTTCAAGGAAAACACCACTCAGGGCCGGCCAATGCCGGCCCTGTGCGTTTGTCGGGCAAAGCTCGCTGCTGCGCCAACTGGGCTAAGGTAGGAGAACAGACGCATCACTCATCCAAGCGGCGCCGCTACCGGCTCCCGGCTGGAACTTCGGTGTGGCGTCGACGCCGAGGGCGGCGCCTCGATCTACGAGGTGGCCTCATGAGCGCGCTTACCTGCACCCACCGCGACCACACCATCCGTGCCAGCGTCATGGAACACCCTGGCCTGCCGACACCCTGGGCCGGCGGTTGCAAGATCACCGATCCCGACGGCAACACCAGCAAACGGCAGACCTTGCCGGTGGATTACGCCTTCATGGACGACCTGAGCAAAGCCCAGCACGCGTCCATCGCACACGGCAAGTGGCTGGTGGACCAGAAGCTGGATCACGGGCGCAACTGGCATTGAGATGACGGCATTACCGTAGGGTGTTCTGTGCGCACCTCAATTCCTGCAAGCGCACGCTGATGCGCATGGCACACCCGACGGCTTACGCATTCTTTCGCAGCGGGTCTAGCAGCGGCTTGAGGCCGTTGTGGTCGATCTCCTGCATCAGCGCCAGCAGCTGACCCAGCTCGCCCTTGGGGAAGCCCGTGCGGGCGAACCAGTTGAGGTAGTGTCCAGGCAGATCGGCGATCAGCCGATCCTTGTACTTGCCATAAGGCATTCGGCGGGTCACCAGGAGTTTCAATGCTTCGGGGTTCATCGGGTACTCGAACGGCCGGACAATAATCCGGCCATTGTGCCAGGCATCAGGCCCGGTACGAAAAGCACCTAGGCGCGAAGGGCTTCGCGAACGAAATCCAGGCGATCCTGGCCAAAGAACATCTCATCGCCGACGAAGCAGGTCGGTGCACCAAATACGCCGCGCTTGACCGCCTCCTCGGTAGTCGCCTTGAGTGCGTCCTTGACTGCCGGCTCAGCGATCTGCGCCTGCAACTGCGCCGCATCGAAGCCAGCGGCCACCAGCACGCCTGCCACCTTGGCCAGATCCCCCATGTTCACCCCATCGACCCAGATAGCCCGGAATAGCGCCTGCAAAGCATCGTCGAAGCGCTCCGGCTGATGCAGCTGGACGGCTACCAGCAAGCGCATCAGCGTCAGAGTATTGATCGGGAAATGCGGGTTGAAACGCATCGGTACGCCGTAACGCTCGGCAAAACGTGCCAGGTCGCGAATCATGTAGCGGCCCTTGACCGGAATCATCGCTGGCGACGTGTTGCCGGTGGCCTGGAATACGCCGCCGAGCAGCATCGGCCGATACACCAGCTCGGCGCCGGCCTCGCGGCACAGGCTAGGCAACTGGGTATAGGCCAGGTAGGACGCCGGGCTGCCAAGGTCGAAGAAGAACTCCACCGTCTTGCTCATCAGGTTCACTCGCTCTTTATCGTTATCGTGGGTTCAACGCAGGTTACCAGCGCTCCATCCACGGCCGCAGGTCCAGCTCGAAGGTCCAGGCATCACGCGGCTGGCTGTGCAGAAACCAGTAACTGTCGGCGATGTGCTCGGGATCGAGAATGCCATCCTGATCCTTCTTGGCGTAGAGCTCCGGAAAGCTATCGCGGATGAACGCGGTATCGATGGCGCCATCCACCACGACATGAGCGACATGCACGTTCAGCGGCCCCAACTCACGCGCCATGCTCTGCGCCAGCGCCCGAATGCCGTGCTTGGCTCCGGCGAACGCGGCGAACCCGGCAGCACCGCGCAAACCCGCAGTGGCGCCAGTGAACAAAATGGTGCCACGGCCACGGCCGACCATGCGTCTGGCCACCGCCTGACTGGTCAGGAAGCCGGAGAAACAGGCCATTTCCCAGATCTTGAAGTACTTGCGCGCGGTTTCCTCGAGAATGCTGCAGGGCACGTTGGCGCCGATATTGAACACCATTACCTCGATCGGCCCGATGTCACGCTCGATGCTCTCGACCAGTTCAGCCACCTGCTCCTCACGCCGTGCATCGGACGCGAAACCGTGGGCCTCACCGCCCTCGCCGCGAATTTCCTCCAGCAGCGGTTGCAGTTTGTCCAGGCTACGACGGGTGACGCAGGCGACATACCCCTCGCGGGCGAAACGCCGGGCGATGGCGCCACCAGTGGCATCGCCAGCGCCAATGATCAAAGCGACCTTCTTGTTCTCGTTCATGGCCCACTCCGTTGATTGACGGTCATTAGCTTAGCGAACGTCATGTTCGAACACACATTGAAGTGTGTCAGCCAGGGGCGGATGCCGTTAACCTAAGCGAGTTCTTTCTGCCAGGATCGATCCATGTCGCACACTCCTTCCCCGCTGGTTGGTGAAACCCCACTGCACGCCGTCGAGGTGCGCATCCTCGGTTGCCTGATCGAAAAGCAACTGACCACACCGGAAACCTACCCGCTGACGCTCAATGCCGTGCAACTGGCCTGCAACCAGAAGACCAGCCGCGAACCGCTGATGAACCTGGAAACCGGAGAAGTCGGGCGCTACCTGCGCAGCCTCGAAGGTCGCCAGCTGGTGCACCTGGTGATGGGCAGCCGTGCCGATCGCTGGGAACAGCGCTGCGACAAGCAGCTGGAGTTGGTCAAGCCGCAGACGGTTTTGCTCGGTCTGCTGCTGTTGCGTGGCCCGCAGACGCTCAACGAGCTGCTCACGCGCAGCAACCGCATGCACGACTTCGACGATGTCGCAGAAGTCCAGAACCAACTGGAGCGCCTGATCGGTCGCGGGCTCGCCCTGCTGCTGCCGCGCCAAAGCGGTCAGCGCGAGGATCGCTACATGCATCTGCTCGGCGAGCCTGCTGATCTGGAGAGTCTCCTGGCCAACCGCCCTGCTGCTCGCGGGGAGGCTGCGGCACCTAACGAAGATCGACTGGTCGAACTGGAAGCGCGCATCGCCGCACTCGAAGAACGTCTGGCGCGCCTGGAAGGCGCGCAGTAACCCAAAGGAGCTCATGCATTGATTTTCAAGACCCGCTTCTGCCTCATCCTCGGTGCCACCCTGCTCGCTGCCGGCTGCAGCAGCACGGCGGACAAACCGGCCGCCGCCGCGGCCCCGAGCGGCCCGACGCCCGATAGCTGCACCTCCTCCGTGGTCGAGCATCTCAAGGGCCAGACGGCCACGCCCGATTTGCTGGAGCAAGCCCGCAAGCAGGCTGGTGCCAGCAGCGCACGCATCCTCACCCCGACCAGCGTGGTGACCCTGGAATACAACCGTCAGCGCCTGAACCTGAACGTCGACGAGCAGCGTGTCATCACTCGCGTGACCTGCGGCTAAGCCCGCCCTGGTGCGGGCTTACCCGCACCAACCTCTGGCGCAACTATCATTAGCGCGCTAATTTGAACCACCCGCCACTTCACAGGCCGCCGCCATGACCACTCCCGTGGAACCCTGCGCCGAACTGCTGCTGGACAACCAGCTGTGCTTCGCCCTCTATTCCACCTCGCTGATGATGACCAAGACCTACAAGCCGCTGCTGCAGGCACTGGGGCTCACCTACCCGCAGTACCTGGCCATGCTGGTGCTGTGGGAGAACGAAGGCATCACCGTCAGCGAAATCAGCGCCCGCATGCTGAGCGACCCGGGCTCACTCACCCCGCTGCTCAAGCGCCTGGAGAGCGAGGGCCTGCTGCAGCGCCAACGCAGCAGCCAGGACGAGCGCGTGGTGCAGCTCCACCTCACCGACAAGGGCCGTGCCCTGCACGAACAGGCCAAGGCATTGCCGGCCTGCATTCTCAGGGCCTCGGGCCTCGACTTGCCGACGCTGGGCAAGTTGCGTGACGACCTGGTCGACCTGCGCCAGCACCTGCAGGACGCGCTCTGATCGCGGGCGATGCGAGCCATCGCCCCGTCCGCCCTCATTCTCCCCGCCTGACCTGCCCTACCAACCTGCCCCCTCCTGCGTCTTCCATACCCTGCCAGACGGCTTCCGCATGAGAGCAAGATGGCCACCCCTATACGGCTCTAGCTCTCGCCGCATCTGGTTATTCCATCTAACACTGACCCTATAACCAAATACCTTATAAAGTTATATTGCGCACAAACCATATGCACACTAAGGTTCTCCCCATGGAAACGGTTAGCGCACAAATGATTAGCGAGCCAATCCATCATTCACTGACCTAACGAGGAATATCGCCATGACTATCGAAAACGTTCTCTACCGTGCAACCGCTGAAGCCTTTGGTGGCCGTGAAGGCCGCGCTGTGTCCTCCGACGGCATCCTCGACATCGCCCTGACCACCCCGAAAGAACTCGGCGGCGCTGGCGGTAACGGCACCAACCCTGAACAACTGTTCGCTGCCGGCTATTCCGCCTGCTTCCTCGGCGCCCTGAAATTCGTCGCCGCCCGCGACAAGCTGAGCATCCCGGCTGACACCTTCATCGAAGGCACCGTCGGCATCGGCGCCATCCCCACCGGCTTCGGCATCGAAGTGGAACTGCGCATCAGCCTGCCCGGCCTGGCCCCGGAAGCCGCACAAACCCTGGTGGATAGCGCGCACATCGTCTGCCCGTACTCCAACGCCACCCGCGGCAACATCGACGTCACTCTGACCATCGTCTGACTCTCGCCTACGCCCCAAAAAAAGAAACCCCGCCACCGGTAACGGTCGCAGGGTTTCTCTTGCTCATCGTCTTTCGCGGCTGAAGCGGAATGCCGCCCAGCCGCTACACATGCAATCTTCGCGCAGGAGCGCCTTCAGCCGCGAATTTCTACTCAGACAGAATTACGCACCTGCTCCCAGGTCAGATCCAGGCATTTGCGCGCTTTCTCTACCAGCTCATCCACTTCCGCCTGGCTAATCACCAATGGCGGCGCAATGATCATGGTGTCGCCCACCGCGCGCATGATCAGACCGTTGTTGAAGCAGTGGCCACGGCACACCATGCCCACGCCCATATCACCGGAGAAGCGCTTGCGCGTGGCTTTGTCCTGCACCAGCTCGATGGCGCCGAGCATACCGACGCCACGTACTTCGCCCACCAGCGGATGATCGGCCAGCTCACGCAGGCGCTTCTGCAGGTAGGGCGCGGTTTCCGCCTTCACCCGCTCGACGATGCCCTCTTCCTTGAGAATGCGCAGGTTCTCCAACCCCACCGCCGCCGCCACCGGATGGCCGGAGTAGGTGAAGCCGTGGTTGAAGTCGCCATGCGCTTCGATCACTTCGAACACCTTGTCGCTGACGATCAGCCCGCCCATCGGCACGTAGCCCGAGGTCAGGCCCTTGGCGATCGTCATCAGGTCAGGTTTGAGGTCGTAGTACTGGCTGCCGAACCATTCGCCGGTACGGCCGAAGCCGCAGATCACTTCGTCGGCAACGAAGAGAATGTCGTACTTGGCAAGGATTTCCTTGATGCGCGGCCAGTAGGTTTCCGGCGGGATGATCACGCCACCGGCACCCTGGATCGGCTCGGCGATAAAGGCCGCCACGTTTTCCTCGCCCAATTCGAGAATCTTCTTCTCCAACTGGTCAGCCGCCCAGATGCCGAAGGCTTCCGGCGTCATATCCCCGCCCTCGCTGAACCAGTAAGGCTGCGGAATATGGGCGATACCAGGGATCGGCAGGTCGCCCTGCTCGTGCATGAACTTCATGCCGCCGAGGCTGGCACCGGCCACGGTGGAGCCGTGGTAACCATTGTCGCGGCCGATGATGATTTTCTTCGCAGGCTGCCCCTTGCACGCCCAATAGTGGCGTACCAGGCGCAGCATGGTGTCGTTACCTTCCGAGCCCGAACCCGTGAAAAACACGTGGTTCATGCCAACCGGCGCCAGCTGGGAAATGGCGTGGGCCAACTCAAGCACCGGCGGGTGCGCGGTCTGGAAGAAGGTGTTGTAGAACGGCAGCTGCAACATCTGTTTGGAAGCTGCAGCGACCAGCTCCTCGCGGCCATAGCCGACGGCCACGCACCACAGGCCGGCCATGCCATCGAGGATCTTGTTGCCCTCGCTGTCCCACAGGTGCACACCTTTCGCTTCAGTGATGATGCGCGGGCCTTTTTCGGCCAGCTGCTTGTAATCACTGAACGGCGCCAGGTGGTGGGCCTGGCTCAGAGCCTGCCAGTGTGCGGTTTTCGGGTTGTTCTGGGCGTTGTTCATGTCGCCTCCTTCGATCCGGGACATCACAGGTACCAGCGGTATTCGCGCGGGCTGATGTCGTGCATGAAGGCCAGGTGATCCTGGCGTTTGTTCTCGCAATAAACCATGACGAACTCGCTGCCGAGGCCCGCGGCAACGCGCTCGCTGGCCTGCATACGGCGCACGGCATCGAGCATGTCCTTGGGAAAGTCGACGCCGCTGGCGCGGTCGTCATTCAGTGGTGCAATGGGCTCGACCTGGGCGTCGAGGCCCTGTTCGATACTGGTCAGCAGCGCCGCCAGCACCAGGTAAGGGTTGGCATCGGCGCCCGGCAGGCGGAATTCAAGACGCAGATTGCGCGCGTCCGACTCGGGGATGCGCACGCAGGCGTCGCGATCCTCGAAGCCCCAACTGGCCTTGCTCGCCGAGTTCACCTGGGCACCAAAGCGGCGGTAGCTGTTGTGGTTCGGCGCGTAGATCGGCATCAGCTCCGGCAGCAGCTCCAGGCAACCGGCCACGGCATGCCGCAACGGACGCTGCTCGTCACGGGCCAGCAGGTTGTCACCGGCCTCGTCGTAAAGGCTGACGTGGATGTGCATGCCGCTGCCTGGATACTGCAGGTACGGCTTGGCCATGAAGCTGGCGCGATGGCCGTGTTTGAGCGCCACGCCACGGGTCACCCGGCAGAACAGCGCCGACCAGTCGGCGGCCTGCATCGGGTCGGCGTTATGACTGAAGTTGATCTCGAACTGCCCCGGGCCGATCTCGGCGGTGATCACCGTGGTATCAATACCCTGCAGCCGCGCAGTCTCGCTGATGTCGTCGAGCACCTCGGCAAAGCGCGACAGCCGTTCGATATGCATGTTCGGCTGGTCGTCGGCATCCCCGCTCAGGTCATCGCGCGGGTACTGCGGCAAGCCGTCCTTGAGCGCCTTGTCGAACAGGTAGAACTCCAGCTCGAAGGCCACCACCGGGTGAATGCCACGCGCCGCCAGGCGCTGCACCACACGCGCCAGCACCTCGCGCGGTTCGAACTCGATGGGTGCTTCGGTGCCATCGGAGCTGATCAGCATCTGTCCCAGCGGCTGACGCTCCCAGTTCACCAGCTTGAGCGTTCCAGGAATCAGTCGCCGTGGTGCGTCCGGGTCGCCGTCATGGAAGCAGTAGTCGCCGATCTCGTAGAGCCCGCCCTGGGCGCCGAGCAGCACGCAATTCTGCGGCAACTTCAGGGCACTGCCGGCGGCAACCTTCTCCAGCATCTCGATGGGGTAGCGCTTGCCGTAGAAATGCCCAGGGATATCCAGACAGATCAGGTCGACGAAGCGCACCTCGGGGTGGGCCTGGCGGAATTGGCGGACTTCGTCGAGCAGCTCGACTCGGGTGGCGTTCATGGTGGTGATTTCCGATTCACGGTAGGTCAGGTGTAGATCCACAACACCCGCGCGGGGGTGTCGCCTTGGTTGGCATAACGCAGGCGCGCATAGCTCGGCACCTGGAAAACGTCGCCGGGGTAAAGCGTGGCGCTCTGTTCGTCCTCGCCCAACCATAGCGTCAGTTGGCCTTCGAGCACGTAGCCGGCCTGCTCGGAGCGGTCGCTCATCTGCCGCTCGCCACTGCTGGCACCCGGCTCGAGCAGGCTGTCGACGACCATGAAGGCGCCCTGCAGCGTCGGCGAGGCCATGATGTCGGTGATGCCGCCAGCCAGGTACAGGGTGCGGCGTTCGTCCGGCCGGGTCACCCAATCCAGCGCCTTGGGCTTGGGCAGGCTGTAGAAATAGGTTGTGGGTACGTCGAGCGCCTCAGCGATGGCGGTCAGATCCTCCACCGTCGGGCGTGACAAGCCACGCTCGACCTGCGAGAGAAAGCCCACCGAACGGCCGATGCGCTCGGCCAGCTCGTTGAGGGTGACCTTCTTGTGCTTGCGCAGGTCGTGGATGAGCACGGCCAGGGCCGCCATCTCCAGGTTCTTGTCCATCTCTGGGCTGTCCATTTCAGAAGCTGTCTCTTAGTCGGTACCAGGCCTTGCCAATGGCCTCGAGCGGCGCCGTCAGGCGCTCGCCAAATGGAAATGCGGGGTTGCGCAGTCGCTGGTACAGGGCCAGCTCATCGTCATGGCCGAGGATCGCGTCGCTGACCGCTCGCGCAGCCGCCAGCGTCGGCAAGACGCCATGTCCGGAGAAACCCTGCAGCCAGTAACAGCCGTTCTCACCACCGATATCCGGCGTGCGTGCTCGGGTGATGTCGATATGCCCGCCCCATGCAAAATCGATGGCCACGCCTGACAACTGCGGGAATACACGCTCGAGGAATGGCCGCGTGGCAGCAGCCATGTCCTTTGGCAAGCCGCCGAGGTATGTGCAGCCCCCGCCGAACAGCAGGCGGTGATCCGGCGTACGGCGGAAGTAATCGACGACGAACTGGTTGTCGGTGACGCAGGTGTTGCGCGGCAGCAATGCCTCGACGCGCTCTGCGCCCAACGGCTCGGTGGCGATCTGGTAGGTGCCGACCGGCAGGATGCGCCGAGCCAGACGCGGCTCCAGATCGTCGATATAGGTGTTGCAGGCCAGAACCAGTTGATCGGCCTGCACGCTGCCCTGCTCGGTACGCACGTGGTAGCCGTCGCCCTGCTTATCCTGACTCAGCGCACGGCTCTGCTCGAATATCTGCCCGCCGGCGCGAACGAAGGCCGCGGCCAGACCCAGTGCCAGCTTGAGCGGGTTGAGGTGGCCGGCTTCTGGGTCATACAGACCTGCCTGATAACGCTCACTGGCGACCCATTGCGGCATCTGCTCACGAGAGACGAACTGCAGCGCGCGGTGCCCCCACTTATAGGCGGCCTCTTCCTGCCATTCATGCAGCAGCGCCACGCGGCGCGGCAGCACCGCCGTCCACAGATGGCCACGGCGGTAGTCGCAGTCGAAGCCATGGCGCTGGGGCAGTGCACGCAGCTCACGGGCGGCCCAGCTCATGCCGTCCCAAAGACGTCGCGCACGCTCGATACCAAGCGCATTTTCCAGCGGCGGCATATCGCAGGACCAGCCGAGAATCGCCTGTCCACCGTTACGCCCGGAGGCGGCCCAGGCCACGCGACTGGCCTCGAGCAGAATGACCTTGCGCCCCGCTTCGGTCAGGCGCAAGGCGGTGTGCAAGCCACTGAAGCCGGCGCCGACCACCAGCACATCACACTGCAAGTCACCCTGCAGGGTCGGATAGCGCTTCAGCCGATCCTGACAGCTCTGCGCGTAGTAGCTGTCGACGTGCTCACTGGCGTGGCGAAACATAGATGACTCATGAAATTTTTAATAATTAATTTCATGAAAATCTATAGAGATAAATTCACAAAGGCAAGTCTGAGCGACTCAGGCGACCTGCTGCTGTAACTCCATGCCGCATTCGAGCTGAGTGAACAGCCCTTCGTCTATCGCCTGCGCCACTACCCGGCGCAGGCCTTCGCTACCGAGGAAAGCGTCACGTGCCGCAGCTGAGCGCCACTGCCCTTCTACCGACCAGGTTAGTGGATCATTGTGCAGAGGAAATACGCGCAGGCGTTCGCAGCCCGGCATATCTCGGCCAACCTCGTGCAACCGCGCCAGGCACTGACCCAACCGAGTCGAACGGCCATGACGGGCACAAAAGGTCATACGATGAATGATGCTCATGGCAACCTCCTGGAACTGAATCAATACAGACCGGCAGCGTTTCGCAGCAAAACATGGGGCGCTGCGCCTGGTTCGGCAGAAGCCGCTCCGCCAACGGCTCTTGAGTCGAGCCAGGCCGTGGCGAGCAACAACAGGGGCAATGGCGCGATCAACCATTTACTCGGCATGCTCGCTCCTTTCGTGACGGATGTGGGCACCACTTAGCGGGGGACATGGCTACTGCAGGTGTTTGAGCCGGCACAGAGGCGCGACGCGCTGACGACAAAGATCAGGCAGATGGTCATCCCAGCGTTAGTCGATTACTGGCAGATTCTTGCCTAAACCTGCATTGACTGGATCACTGCCAGGCAGCCGAATCGTCATGCGATAAACCTAGAAATACTCTGTATACCTGGTCATTTGCCCATTACCGGCAAATATTTGCCTAATCCTGCCGCCCCTCATGACTTGCCTGAAAAACCTGGCTAGGCTTCGCTGACTTTCCGGAGGCGCGCCATGCAGTCACCCATTCACACCGCCACAACGCTCGACACTCCCCTTGCCGAACTCAGCCATGAAATGGCACGCCTGGTCGATCGCTTCGTTCCCGAGGACGGCCTGCACCTCACTGCTATTCCAGGGTTGAAACTGGCGCGCGCCACCACGCCGAGCCTGCCGATGCAGACGGTTTACGATCCGTGCCTGTGCATCATCGCCCAGGGCCGCAAGGAGATACGCCTGGGTGACGAGCTCTACGTCTATGATCCACTGAATTATCTGGTGGCCTCAGTGGTTCTACCGGTGACCGGACGGGTCATCGAGGCCAGCCCCGAGGCGCCCTACCTGAGTATCGCACTGGAGATCGATCCGGCACTGATCAGCAGCCTGCTCACCGAGATGCCGCCGATTCCGGCGCCCGATGCTGCCTCACAGCGCGCACTGTTTCTGGACCGTCTCGACCCACGCTTGCTGGATGCGGTGATCCGCCTGCTGCGCCTGCTGGAAACCCCGCGCGACATCGCCATGCTGGCGCCACTGGCACTGCGCGAGATTTTCTACCGCATGCTGCACAGCCCGCAGGGCCATCGCCTGCATGAGGTAGTGATCGCCGATAGCCAGAGCCAACGCATCTCCCGAGCCATCGAATGGCTACGCAAGAACTTCGACCAGCCGCTGCGCATCGAGGAGCTGGCTCGCGAAGTCAATCTGAGCCCATCGACACTGCACCATCGCTTCAAGGCCGTCACCGCCTTCAGCCCGCTGCAGTACCAAAAACAACTGCGCCTGCAGGAGGCTCGCCGGTTGATGCTCTGTGACAACCTCGAAGCTGCTGCGGCCAGTTATCGCGTCGGCTACGAAAGCCCATCACAGTTCAGCCGCGAATACAGCCGCCTGTTCGGTGCGCCACCGCAACGCGATATCGCGCGCCTGCGCCAGGCAGCGCAGAGCCAGGCAGCATCCTGATCATTTGCTTCCGTGGGAGGCGCTTTAGCGGCGAGCTTTTTCGTCTCATTTAGGCTGATCGCGGCTGAAGGCCCTCCCACACCAGCAGCTACAAACCCATCTGCTTCGAAATGATCTCGTTCATGATCTCCCGCGTGCCGCCGCCGATGGAGAGAATGCGGTTGTCGCGGTACAGGCGCTCGACCAGGCTTTCGCGCATATAACCCATACCGCCCATGATCTGCACCGCATCGTAGGTCAGGCGGTCGGCGATATCCGTGGCGAAGTTCTTGGCCATGGAAATCTCCTTGATCACGCTTCTGCCAGCCGCCATCTGTGCGGCCTGGCGGTAGGTGAACTCACGCGATACTTCCAGCTGGGTCGCCATCTCGGCCAGACGGTGCTTGAGCACCTGGAACTTGCCCACCGGTTTGCCGAACGCCTGACGCTCGCGCGCCCATTTCATCGACTCTTCGAGTGCCAGTTGCGCGGTCATGTTGGCCATGATTGCCAGGCTCAGGCGCTCGCTCTGGAAGTTGGCCATGATGCAGGCGAAGCCGGCGTTCTCCACACCAATCAGGTTCTCCACCGGCACCTTGCAATCGTCGAAGAACAGCTCGGCAGTGTCGGACGCCCACCAACCCATCTTCTTCAGCTTGCGCCCGACGGTGAAACCCGGCGTACCCTTCTCCACCAGCAACAGGCTGACGCCGCCAAAGCCCTCGCCACCGGTACGCACCGCGACCGTGTAGTAATCGGCACGCACACCACTGGTGATGAAGGTCTTGCCGCCATTGATGCGGTAGTGGTCGCCGTCACGCACGGCACGGGTTTTGAGATTGGCCACATCGGAGCCACCAGAAGGCTCGGTAACCGCCAGCGCCATGATCTTCTCGCCAGCCAGCACCTGCGGCACCACACGCTCGCGCACGGCGGGCTTGGCCCATTTGACGATGGGCGGCAAACCGATATCCAGCGAACCCAGCCCGGCCACCAGCCCGCCCGAGCCACTGCGCATCAACTCCTCGCTGGCCGCGACCTTGGCGAACACATCGCCCTCGTGACTGCCGCCGAACTGCTCCGGGTAGCCGATACCGAGAATGCCTGCGGCGCCGGCCTTAAGGTACAGCTCGCGGGGGAATTCCTCGGCCTCCTCCCACTCGTCGATATTCGGCAGGATCTCGCGCTCGACGAAACGCCGAACGGAATCACGAACCAGTTGGTGGGATTCATCGAAATACGACAAAGGGGCGGCCATGCGGGTACTCCCGTTATTGTTTTGGCCACCCTAACCTAGCGCTTGCTTGGTTTTCAAGCGAGCGTTTCATTTCTGCTCGCGCAGCGCCTTCCTCACCCGCTCGCCCATTTCGTAGGCCGGCCCTTCCACCGCCTGGAAATTACGGGTGTAGCGCTGGGCGAAACCATCAGTGCCCCACTCGCGGTACTGCTGCACATGCCATAACTCATGCGCCCACAGCACAGCATCCTCTGCGGCGGCATCGCTGCTGCGAAACACCACCACGTCGACCAGCGTCACAGCCTGTACATCGGGGTTCTGCAGCATGACGGTGGCAGCGTCCATCTCGTCGGTGATACCGACGCGATAACGCACTTCATCGAGCAACGCATCGTCGTAGAACGGCGCGAGCTGCGCGCGAATCATCAAAGGGATGGGCTCGGTACCGGCCCGCAGAGCCGCCTGGCGGGACTGCAGCAACCACGCTTCAAGCCTGACTGCTGCCAGGTTCAGGCCGTCCTCACGCATACGCACGGGATCCGGCACGCACAGACAGGAGCTGCCCAGGCACACCTGTACCTGCCCGGTCGGGCATTGAGCTTGCGCGGCCAGGGGCGCTGCAAGCAGGAACAACAGGGCAATACGGCGCAGAGTGTCGGTGATCACGGGCACTCCGAATCGAGAGGGTTTGACGTTTTACAGACTGATCGGGCGCCGACCAGCCAAGGCATGGGCCAGGGTGCCGCCATCGACCAGTTCGAGCTCACCGCCCAGCGGCATACCATGGGCGATACGCGAGGCGATCAGGCCTTTACCGGCAAGGATCTGGGCGATGTAGTGCGCCGTGGCCTCGCCTTCTACCGTCGGATTGGTGGCCAGGATCACTTCGCTGAAAGCACCGGCATCGATGCGCTCCAGCAGCGCTGGAATCCCGATGGCTTCCGGGCCCAGGCCATCGAGCGGCGACAGGTGCCCCTTGAGCACGAAGTAGCGACCGCGAAAGCCGGTCTGCTCCACTGCATGCACGTCCATCGGACCTTCCACCACACACAGCAGGCTGTCGTCACGCCGCTCGTCCAGGCACAGCTGGCAGACCTCATCCTCGCTCAGGCTGCGGCAGCGCTTGCAATGCCCCACGCCTTCCATCGCCGCATTCAACGCCTGCGCCAGACGCTGACCGCCACTGCGATCACGCTCGAGCAGCTGCAGCGCCATACGCTGCGCAGTCTTCTGGCCGACGCCGGGCAGGATGCGCAGAGAATCGATCAACTGGCGAATCAGAGGGCTGAAGCTCATGGAAGTCCTGCAAAAGTTGGCGGGCAATGATCTGGTGGGCTAAAGCCCACCCTACGAACTGCACACGCGAGCAACACAAGTAAGAGTGGCGATCAGGCGGCGTACAGGGCAAGGCGCCGGCGGACGAGGAACAGCAGTGTGCTGGAGCACATGAGGATTCCGAGTTCGCCGGCAACGCCGCCATGTGCGTCGACTGGACGGCGCGTAGCCTGTCAGAAGGGCATTTTGAAGCCGGGGGGAAGCTGCATCCCTGCCGTCATGCCGGACATCTTGTCCTGGCTGTTCTGCTCGACCTTGCGCACCGCATCGTTGACGGCAGCGGCGATCAGGTCTTCGAGCACTTCCTTGTCTTCCTGCATCAGGCTGTCATCCAGGGTGATGCGCTTGACGTCGTGACGACCGGTCATCACCACGCTGACCAGACCGGCGCCGGACTGGCCGGTGACTTCGGCGTTGGCCAGCTCTTCCTGCATCTTCTGCATTTTTTCCTGCATTTGCTGAGCCTGTTTCATCAGGCCTGCCATGCCACCTTTCATCATGTCGGTATCCTCGGTGTTCAGAATTAACTGGGGGTATCGATTGGTTCGATGCTGTCGTCGCGCACTTTGGCGGCGAACTGCTGAATCATTTGCTGCACCAGCGGGTCGGCATGGATCGAGGCCTCGGCGCTGCGCTGGCGATCGGCACGGCGACGAGCAGCGGCCTGTGCCGGTGTCTCCTGCTCGGGCTTGCACAGCTCGATGCGCAGTTTGATGCTGCGTCCCTGCTGCTGGTTCAGCGCATCATTGAGACGGCGCTGCTGGGTCGGGTTGAACAGCGCGCTGTGCGCAGGGTCCAGGTGCAGCAGCCAGTCATCACCATTGGCTTCGATCAGGGTGCAGTTGGCGGCGATGCTGCCAGTCATGCCGCCCAGGCCGAGCTGCGGGAACAGTGACAGCCACTCCGCCGCCAACCCCGTAGCCGGCTTGGCGGCCGGCAACGGCTCCTCGACCACGGAAGCCGCGGTTTCGGCCTGGCCAAAATCGTAATCGAGGGTTTCGGCGTCCATTTCGACATAGTCGTAGTCGCCAAGCGGCGGCTCGTCGTCGGCGCCATCGGTTTCCACCACGGGCTGCGCAGCCTCGCTGTGCTCCGGCGTGGCAGTCGCGGTCACTTGCGGGACTTCAGGCTCGACAACAGTCACCTCAGGCGCGGCTGACGCGACGGTCTGAACGGCGTCGGCCACGGGCGCAACGGGTGCGGCCGTTTCCCAGGGCACATCGACGGCGGCAGGCGCAGCGGGCTCAGGCTCAGGCTCAGGCTCAGGGGCGACGATAGCGGTCGCTGCAACCGGAGGCACAACCTCGGGGTCCGGCTCACTCACTGCAGGCTCAACGACAGGCGCCGATGCGACAGCTGGAGCAGGCGAAGAAAGCACAGGAACAGGAGCCGGCATAGCGGTGCCGGCCACTGGATTTTGTTGGGAATCAGCAGTGGCCTGGCTGATCCCCAAGGGCTTTAGCGTGACCTTGGGCGCATCGTCAGCGCCCCCCGGACGGAAGGCCAGCATGCGCAGCAGCACCATCTCGAAGCCACCGCGCGGTTCCGGGGCCAGGGGTAGATCGCGACGACCGATCAACCCCATCTGGTAGTAGAACTGCACATCTTCGGCCGGCAAGGCCTGGGCCAGTTGCAGCACGCGCTCGCGGTCGCCCTGGCCATTGTCCACTGCATCGGGCAGCGCCTGGGCGATGGCAACGCGGTGCAGGACGTTGAGCATTTCCGACAGCACGCCATTCCAGTCCGGCCCCTGCTCAGCGAGATGGCGCACCGCCTCGATCAGCGCACGTGCATCCCCCTCGATCAGAGCGTGCAGCACGCCGTAGACCTGGCCGTGATCGAGCGTGCCGAGCATGGCGCGCACATCAGCCGCCAGCACCTTGCCTTCACCAAAGGCAATGGCCTGGTCGGTCAGGCTCATGGCGTCGCGCATCGAACCGTCGGCAGCCCGGCCGAGCAGCCACAGGGCGTCGTCCTCGAACGGCACGTTCTCGGCAGTCAGTACATGGGTCAGATGCTCGACCACGCGCTCCGGTGGCATGTTCTTCAGCGAGAACTGCAGGCAGCGTGACAGCACGGTGACCGGCAACTTCTGCGGATCGGTGGTGGCGAGGAGGAATTTGACGTGGGGTGGCGGCTCCTCCAGGGTCTTCAACAGGGCGTTGAAGGAACTGGTGGAGAGCATGTGCACTTCGTCGATCAGGTAGACCTTGAAGCGTCCTCGGCTTGGCGAGTACTGCACGTTGTCGAGCAACTCGCGGGTGTCTTCGACCTTGGTGCGGCTGGCGGCGTCCACTTCGATCAGGTCGACGAAGCGGCCTTCATCGATCTCCCTGCACACCGAGCAGGTGCCGCAAGGGGTAGAGCTGATGCCGGTTTCGCAGTTCAGGCACTTGGCGATGATCCGCGCAATGGTGGTCTTGCCCACACCACGGGTACCGGTGAACAGGTAGGCATGGTGCAGGCGCTGGCTGTCCAAGGCATTGATCAGGGCTTTGAGCACATGCGTCTGGCCGACCATTTCGCGGAACGAGCGCGGACGCCATTTACGTGCAAGAACCTGATAACTCATGGAAAACCGTCACAAGAGGAAAGCAAAAGTGGGCTAATCCTAGCGGAGCAACCGGCAAATTGCATCCGCCACCCGCATGTGTGGAGCTGCATCACCCTGACTTGAGAAATAGTGCTGGTTATTTCTTGCACAACGCATTATCATCCGCGCCGTTCGTACCACGCTGTAAGTCATTAAGGCCTTTGCGCCCCCTCGCTGGTTTCCCGGTTCAACGCCTAGCGCATCTCTGCGCTGCCGCCCTCCCCGATCCCACCTGCTGACTGATCAGGCCGACTCGCCGTTTATCGGTGCAGTTCCTCTGCCTGCCTCCGACGTACCGACCACGCCGAAGAACCGTAACAATGGAACTTTATCGTGCTAATCAAGCTCCGATCGGTTGACATGCTATGGCCGCTTTTTGGCCAACAACATGGAGCTACACCACGCGCAACGAAGCGCACATGCTTTAAGGAATACCTAGAAAAATGAATGCTCAACATCAAATTCAGAAAGCCATCAGCACCCTGACTCACGCCTTCGCGCCGTTCGATTGCCGTATCCAGGCAACGCGCAAGGGCAGCTTCAGCTTTACCCTGGTCGACAAGACCGGTATCGCCCAGTACAGCCAGCGTCTGTACCCTGGCCAGTACAACGACGAGTCGCTGCAACAGGTGATCGAACGCACCCGGCAGTCGCTCACTGCCTGAACCAAGTCATCATCCTGAGGTCGAAGGTGACCAACCTCAGGATGGAGTAGGACATGGAACTCACCAACCAACAGCTCGTCGATCACCTGTTCAATCCGCTGCGCGCCAGCTTCAGCTCGCCGCGCCCGGACGGCAGTATCATCCTCGCCCTGCTCGACGAGAGCGACAGCACCGTCTACAGCCGCGTCCTGGCCAAGCCACAGGTCACCGATCAGGATGCCTTCGCCCAGAGCCTGGAAGAAATTCGCCTGGAACTGGCCGTACGCGCCGGTAATATCCCAGCCGATCTGCGCAAGACACTCAAGGAACAGGACAGCGTGTTGAATTACCGCATCGCCTGAACCTGCAAACAGCCAAAAGCCTGCGCCCAAAGCGCGGGCTTTTTATTGCGCACAGCAAAAACGTTCAGATAGACACTGAGGATATTTAGATAGGGGGAGGCTTGGAAAACTGGAGGTGGACCCTACCAGCCACACCCCGGCACACAATGTTCCCGCTGTGGCTGCTCCCTTCCGGGCCTGACCAGGTTAACGGGTAATCGTTGCGAGGGGACCGGCAGGGCCACCATAACGCTGCCCGCCATTGCGACGGGCCGCGCCATTGTAACGGCTAAACGTAAACTTACAACTGCTTCAAACACTTAGATACGCGAGACACTGACGTCACACGCGGAAACGCCCCACCAATTGCGCCAGGCCATGAGACAGATCGGACAAGTGCTGGCTGGCCCGCGAGCTCTGCTCGGAGGTTTGCGCCGCCTCGTTGGACAGGTCGCGAATATCGCTGATGTTGCGGGCGATTTCTTCGGTGACGCTACTTTGCTCCTCGCAGGCAGTGGCGATCTGCGCCGCCATGTCGTTGATGCGCTGCACCGAATCACCGGTGACGCTCAGCGCCTGATCCACACCAGCGGCCTGCTCCACACTCTGCCGCGCGCGGGTACTGCCCGAATGTGTGGCCTTGACTGCGTTCTGCACACCAGCCTGCAGACGCTCGATCATTTGCTGGATGTCCTTGGTCGACTCCTGAGTACGCGCGGCCAGCGCCCGTACCTCATCGGCGACCACGGCGAAACCACGGCCTTGCTCGCCGGCCCGCGCCGCCTCGATGGCTGCGTTGAGTGCCAGCAGGTTGGTCTGTTCGGCGATGCCCTTGATCACCGCCAACACCGCGCCGATGTTGGCGGTTTCCTGCTCCAGGGTCTGGATGGTGTCGGAGGCGCTTTCCACTTCCTGAGCCAGCTGACGGATCGAATGGATGGTCGCCCCCACCACCTGGGCACCCTCGCGCGACTGTTGCTCGGCATTGCGCGCTGCATCGGCAGCGCTCTGCGCGTTGCGCGCCACTTCATGCACCGCCACGCTCATTTCGGTGGCCGCAGTGCTGACCTGATCCACCGCCGCGTGCTCGCTGCTGATCAGCCGGTCATTGGCAACCGCCAGGCCAGCCAGGCTTTTGGCCGAATCGGCGACTTCGTCAGTGACGCGGCCGACTTCCTTGATCAAGGGTTGCAGCTTGTCGAGGAAGCGGTTGAAGGCATGGCTGAGCTGGCCCAGTTCGTCCTTGGACAGCACGTCCAGACGCACGCGCAGATCGCCGTCACCATCGGCGATCTGTTCGATACGATGCAGCAGGTTGTGCAGCGGACGGGTCACCAACAGCGGGAAGCCCACTACCAGCACCAGGCACACCAGCAGGCCGATGGCGATGATCAGCCCTTGCTGCCAGGCTAGAGACTCGCCACGGGCGATGGCTTCGGTGCCCACCGCATTGGCCGCGTTGTCCTCAAGCTCGCCGAGCTTGTCGATGGCACTGCGCGCCTCTTCGAATTGCGCCTCGCTGTCGGCGAAGCTCAACCGGCTGGCTGCATTGGGATCGCTGTTGACCAGCTCCAGCACGCGCAACGAGGTCGCCTTCCAGCGTTCGAAACCACGGTCGAAATCGGCCACCAGAGCCAGCGCTTCGCTGCCTGGCTGCATCGCGGCGAACTTGTGCACGCGGTCATAGGCCTGCTGCAGGTTCTCGGTATGCGAGGCGCGCAACTGCGCGGCATGCGAACCGGAGTCTTCGTCGAGCAGGCTGCGCTCGGCGACGAAGGCCTGGTACAGGTCCCGGTCGGCATTGAGCAGCAGGCTGATGGCAGGCAGATGGCGATTGGTCAGCGTGGTACTGGATTCAGCGACCTGAGTGATGCCACGTACACCCAAGGCGCCCATCGTTACCAGCAAGGCGGCCAGCAACAGAATCGGCAGGGCAATCTTCCAACGGAACCCCAGATCGGTGAATGCGCGCAGCATGATGGCACTCCAGCATTAGGCAGGTCTCAGTAGCTTAGTCGAACCTTGCCAAGTCGCCGTCTGGCCGCGCAAAAATCCGGAAAACCTCTAGCGCTGAGCTAACCTTCTTCACAACCACCCGCGCCACTCGTCGCATCCCGCAGTTCGGCCATGATGAGCATTCCCGAGGCACGCGCACGCCACCTCAGGAGCAACCATGGCCAATTCACATAGCCCCTTCCATCCGATCATCTACGTGCGTGGCTACGCCATGACCCCGGGAGAGATCGACCAGACCAGTGCCGACCCGTTCTGCGGCTTCAACCTCGGTTCCACCGTCTACCGTGCGGTAGCGGAAAAGACCCGCCAGCCACGCAAATTTGTCTTCGAGTCGCCGGTGATCCGCCTGGCCTCGGAGTTCGACTATCAGGACGTGTACGAAGACGGCTACGACATTCTTGACCCGGAATGGGCCGCCAACCCGGACAACCGTCTGGGCAGCCGTTCGATCATCATCTATCGCTACTACGACGAAGCCTCCCGGCTGCTGGGTATCGGCAGCACACCGAGCCTGGAGGTGTTCGCCAGCAAGCTTGGCGAGCTGATTCTCAAGGTGCGCGAGCTGGTGTGCGCCAACCCGAAGAACGCCATCACCAAGACCGACTTCCGTTGCTACCTGGTGGCCCATTCGATGGGTGGCCTGGTGTGCCGAGGCCTGCTGCAAAACCCCAAGCTGGATCCAGGTGGCGCGGCCAAACTGGTGGACAAGGTTTTTACCTACGCCACGCCACACAATGGTATCGACCTGCTCGACATCAACCCGCCAAGCTGGCTGAGCCTGAGCGACATCAGCAACTTCAACCGCCAGCGCCTGGCGACTTTTCTCGATCTGGAAGCAGCCTACAAGCTCACCGAGCGCGTCGACTGGCTACCCGAGGCACGTTTCCCGTCGAAGCGCTTCTTCTGCATGGTTGGCACCAACCGCATGGACTACGAAGCCGGTCTCGGCCTGTCGCGTACCTTCGCAGGCCACGGTAGCGACGGCCTGGTGCGCATCGACAACGCGACCCTCGGCGGCGTGGATGCTCGCAACAAACCGACAGCGCCCTGCGCCAAAGCCTTTACCTATCGAGCGCATTCCGGCTACTTCGGCATCGTCAACAGCGAGGAGGCTTACCAGAATCTCACCCGTTTTCTATTCGGCGATGTGCGTGTAGACATCTGGGCCGAAGTCGACGCCATCAGCCTGCCCAAGGAGCTGCGCAAAGCGGCAAGCCAGGGACAATCAGTCAACGCCTTGTACCAGTTCGAAGTACTTGCCGCCCCTCGCGGCAAGCTCTGGTACCTGAGCCGGCGCACCGCCGAGGAGGACTCGGTGGCCTGTCTCGCCCATCAGCACTGGCTCAAGGCACCGCAGGAGAACGGCAAGCTGTACCTCGGCAGCCTGTTTCTCGCTGACCGGGCGCGCGTGAACAGCAGGCGCAAGGGGCTGGCCTATACCTTGACCTTCAACGTTCGCGTGCCGGACTACGAGGTGGAGCGCAAGCTGTGGGTCAACCAGCACTTCGAGGGGAGCTATCTGTTCCGCAACAGCCTGATGCTGGAAATAACCCCACCCGGCGCCGACAGTGACTGGCAAGTGAGTCACGCCTGGCAGAATGAGGGAGTACACAGCGCCGACCGCAAACTCGATGGCAACCTTCAGAAGGATGGAAGCCTGGAGATCGAAGTGCCGTTTGACAGTGCCAGTGAACCCGGTATCAGCGGCCGACTGCGTTTTTTGGTCGCACGCTGGAACCACCAGGACTGATGCGACACTAAGCCCTATCGGTAAAGTCTGTCAGGCGCTGCCGAGCCATCCCTTTTGTGCTAGCTTTCCCACGTTTTCGGCTGTGCGGCTTCATGTCTGCCAAGCCGAACCTCTCACCTGCAAACGGAGTTACATCATGGCAATCACCAAAGACCAACTGATCAGCGACCTGGCCGAGGCCGTTTCCCTGCCCAAAGCCACTGTCCGCACCCTGATCGATCAGCTGGGCGAAATTGTCGGCGACGCGCTGGAAAACGACGGTGAGATCACCCTGCCGGGTATCGGCAAGCTGAAGGTGAGCGAGCGCCCGGCCCGTACTGGCCGTAACCCGCAGACCGGCAAGAGCATCGAAATCGCTGCCAAGAAAGTGGTCAAGCTGGTGCCTGCCAAGGCCCTGACCGACGCTCTGAACTGATTCAGAGTGCGGCCGCGATCCCCCTCTGGATCGCGGCCTTCCCCTACCCTTCCCGCCTTAGTTGGTTAGTTAGCCAGCACCTCGATGCTGCCGCGCATACCGGCCTGGTAATGCCCGGCGATCAGACAGGCGAACTCGAATTCGCCGGCTCGGTTGAACGTCCAGATCATCTCGCCCTGCGCCTCGGCCGCAACATGCGCCATGTACGCCTCACCATGCGCCATGCCCGGCGCCCTGAGCATTTCGGCGGCATGTTCATCCAGCGTCTGCCGCGTCCCTAGCACGAACTCGTGCAACAGCTTGCCATCGTTGTGATGGACGAAGCGGATGGTCTCGCCCTGCCTGATCTGCAATTTCTCCGGGGTGAAACGCATGCTGTCGCCCATGCGAATCTCCACCGTGCGGTCGACCTTGTCGGCCTGCCCTGCGATGCCCCAGGGTTTCTGTGCTGGCCCGTGATCCATCATCTGCATGTCGCCATGCCCGGCGTGACTGTCTTCATGGGCCTGCGCCTGCAGTGCAGGCAACAGCGCAGCGAGAAGCAGGGCCGGCAAGGGGCTGATACGTCGCTTCATCTGTGCATCTCCAATCGTTGGTAACGTTCACGCGCAAGAGCGCGCGCGGCGTGCCGGCTGTTGCAGCCGGCCTGAGGCCGTGGTTGAAAGGTGTTCGATCAGGAGAAAGTCGGACGGGGTGGGCGCTCGGGCGTATCCGCCACTATGGACACCAGACGCGGGCTCAGCGCCTGAGGTGGCTCGGCACGCCGCGCCTCAGCGGCCTGGACGAAGGGCTGGGTGAACACCACCGCACTGACGCAGAACGTGCAGAGGCTGCAGGAGGCGGCTTTCGCCGGGTGATGCTGACCGTCGGCCGCTGGCTTGATCGCAGCATGCCGCTGACCATGCTCGGGCATCACATGCACGGTGGCGCTACGGTGCACCTGCTGGCAAAGCTGCATGCCGAACGCGGCCATCGCCTGCATCGGCAAGGCCAGCATCAGGAGGCAGACTAGAGCGGTACGCAGCCGTTCGCGCATGGGTAGGTCAGTTACCAGTTGGATTGCAGGCGTCGATTATCCACCTCGAGTGGCGATCCTCCAAGCCCGTTCACAAGCTCAGGTGGCCGCCGTACAGCCCATACCCGGCCGGTAGCGCCGTCACCAGCACCGCAGCAAAGATCAGCCACTCGTATCCACTGAACAGCAACTGCCCCACCACCGGAGCTCTCAGCGATCCTAACCCCAGTCTGCGATTTCCATTCGACATGGCAGCCCCCTCGCAGGACTACCGCCAAGCTCTAGTCGAGGCTTGCCCAGGCAGCTCAGCCGCACATGGTCACGTGGCGCGGATGACTGGCGACACGCTCGAGCCAGGCGCGGACCGCCGGGAAGGCCTCGAGACTGAAACCGCCTTCGTCGGCCACATGGGTGTAGGCATACAGCGCGATATCGGCGATGGAATACTGCTCACCGACCAGATAAGGCGTGCGCTCGAGTTGTTTCTCCATCACCTTCAGGGCCTTGTAACCGAGCTTCAGGCAGCGCGCGTGCTCCTCGCGGCGCTCTTCGGGCATCCCCTGGTAAAGCTGGATGAACCGCGCCACCGCGACATACGGCTCGTGACTGTATTGCTCGAAGAACTGCCACTGCAGCACCTGGGTGCGCAAGCGCGGTTCGGTCGGCAGGAACTCGCTGCCATCGGCGAGGAAGTTGAGGATGGCGTTGGACTCCCACAAGCAGGTGCCGTCGTCCAGTTCCAGCACAGGAATCTTGCCGTTGGGGTTCTTGACCAGAAAGGCTTCGCTCTGCGTATCGCCCTTGAGGATATCGACTTCAATCCACTGGTACTCCTTGCCCAGCAGATGCAGCATCAGCTTGACCTTGTAGCAGTTGCCCGAACGGTAATCGCCGTAGACCTTGAACATCGCGTTGCTCTCCCTATCAATCCTCGCGGCAAGCTCGCCGCCTCAAAATCAAACCGCTGCTGCGCCCTGCGCATCACGAATCACCGCCGCCAACCGGCGCAGCCCTTCGCCCAGGCGCTCCGGCGCCACGTGGCTGAAGTTCAGTCGCAGGTGGCCTGGGTTGGCATCCGGGTCGATGAAGAACGGCTCGCCCGGCATGAAGGCGACGTTCTGCGCCAGCGCCGCATCGAGCAGCGTGCGGGTATCGAGCGGCTGCTTCAGGGTCAGCCAGAAGAACAGACCGCCCTGCGGAATTTCCCAATCGGCCAGGTCGCCGAAATGCTCCAGCAACTGCGCCTGCATGGCGTCACGGCGAATACGGTAGAAATCACGCAACTCGGCCAGGTGACCGCGGTACTGATCGCTGCCCAACCACTGTAGCGCCTGCCACTGACCGATGCGGTTGGTGTGCAGATCGGCCGACTGCTTCAGGCGCAGCAGATGCGGATACAGGTCCTTGGTGGCGATCAGATAACCGACACGCAAGCCCGGCAGCAGCGTCTTGGACACGGTACCGGTGTAGATCCAGCTGGCCTGTTTCAGACGGCTGACGATGGGCGTGGCGCTGCCGGCATCGAACACCAGCTCGCGGTACGGCTCGTCCTCGATCAGGGTCACGCCGAACTCGTCGAGCAGGGCCGCCACGGCTTCACGCTTGGCTTCGCTGTAACGGGTGCCGGACGGGTTCTGGAAAGTCGGGATCAGGTAGGCGAAAGCCGGCTTGTGGTTCTCCAGGCGTTGACGCAACCTCTCCAGCTCAGGACCGTCAGCCTCCTGCGGCACGCTGATGCAGTCGGCGCCGAACAGCTGGAAAGCCTGCAGGGCCGCCAGGTAGGTCGGCGCTTCGAGCAGCACTTCGGTGCCCGGATCGATGAACAGCTTGGAGGCCAGGTCCAGTGTCTGCTGCGAGCCGCTGACGATCAGCACCTGGCTGGCATCGCAAGGCACGCCCAGCGCCCGCGCCTCGGCAGCGATGGCCTCACGCAGGGCTGGCTCGCCTTCGCTCATACCGTACTGACCCATGCTCGCCGGCATCTCGGCCCAGTCCACCTTTGGCAGCATCGGTTCGGCCGGCAGACCGCCAGCGAACGACATCACTTCCGGACGCTGCGCCGCGGCAAGAATTTCACGAATCAGGGAGCTTTTCAGGCGGGCGATGCGTTCGGAGAAGGCCATGGAATGTCCTGGGGTGCAAAAGTTATTGGAATTAAGTCAAACTGCTTGACCGAAACTACGCCTCCAACCAGAGATACGTCAATATGACTGACCTAAAAAATTTCTCCGAGAAATTTTTGACGTCGCCCGCCGAGGGCACGCAGGCCGGCCGTCACGGCGCGCAGCTGATCAAGAACGGCGCAGCTCAGCAGGCCGCCATGGAGGCTTTCTTCTTCGGCTATCAGGCTTTCACCGCCAAGCCGGACGAAATGCTGGCCAAGCGCGGGTTGTCACGCGTGCACCACCGCATCCTGTTCTTCATCGCCAAGTACCCGGGCCTGAACATGACCGAGCTGCTGGGTTACCTTGGGGTGAGCAAACAGGCGCTGAACATGCCGTTGCGCCAGTTGATCGAGATGGACCTGGTGCAGAGCGAAGCTGCCGCGGACGACAAGCGCAAGCGTGTACTGGGTTTCACTGCCGAGGGTGCCAAGCTGGAACAGGCCCTGCGCCGCGAGCAGGCGCGCCTGCTGCAACGCGTATTCGGCGAAATGGGCGAAGAGGCCGTGCAAGGCTGGCTGGCCGTCAATCACGCCCTGGCACGCAGCCGCCAGGAACGCACCTGAGCATCGTCGTCACGCCCCCGTAGCTCGCGAACCCTCTTGTTCGCGAGCAGAGCTCGCTCCTACCGATTCAGCCTGCCTTTCCATCCCCCCGCACCACCGGTCATGCCACGCCAACGCGTGATTGCACCCTGACACGACCTCTGCAATCATATGCGAATAATTATCACCTTAACTTAGATCTCGCGAGGTGCGCGTGTCGGTTCAGGACTCCAGCAACCAACAGCTGGTCGGTCTGCTTTATCGCGATCACCGTGATTGGCTGTTCGGCTGGCTGCGCAAAAGCCTGAATTGCGCGCAGCGCGCCGAAGACCTGAGCCAGGACACCTTCGTCCGCCTGCTCAGTCGCGCTGACCTGCATAGCCCACGCGAACCCAGAGCCCTGCTCACCACCATCGCCAAGGGATTGCTGGTCGACCAGTTCCGCCGCAACGCGCTGGAGCGCGCCTACCTGGAAGCGCTCGCGCAGGCTCCTGAAGCGGTGCAACCCAGCCCGGAAGAACAGACCCTGGCATTGGAGCAACTGGCCGAGATCGACCGCCTGCTCGGCCAACTGTCGAGCAAGGCACGCGCAGCGTTCCTCTATAACCGCCTGGATGGCCTAGGCCACGCCGAGATCGCCGAGCGGCTTGGCGTGTCGCCGTCCCGCGTGCGTCAGTACCTCGCCCAGGGCCTGCGCCAGTGCTACGTCGCGCTGTACGGAGCGCCGCAATGAGCCAGGTCTCGGCTCGCGTGCTCGATGAGGCCATCGCCTGGCAGCTGTGTCTGGATTCGGGCGAAGCCAGCGAGCAGCAACGCCATGACTTCGCCGACTGGCTGGCCGCTCATCCGGAGCATGGTCTGGTCTGGCAACGCCTGGGCGGTATCGACCAGCAGCTTTCTGCCGCCAGCGCGCCGATGGCGCGACGCGCCCTGTTGCAAAGCAGCGCCAGCCGTCGCCGCAGCCTGCGCCGCCTTGGTGGTAGCGCCCTGGGTCTGCTTCTGGCCACGGGCATAACGCTGGTATTGCTGGCCCAGCAGCGCCCGCTGGGCGACTACCTCGCCGACTACCATACCGCCAGTGGAGAACAGCGCGACCTGCTGCTCGCCGACCGCAGCCAGGTACGCCTCAACAGCCGTAGTGCGCTGGATATCGAATTCGACGACAACGAACGCCGCCTGCACCTGCACAGCGGCGAAATTCTGATTCAGACCGCCAAGGGCGATACCCGCCCCTTCATCGTCTTGACGGAGCAGGGACGCTTGCGTGCGCTGGGTACGCGCTTTCTGGTACGGCGTGAAGGCGCCGCGACCGAGCTGATCGTGTTGCAGTCGGCAGTCGCCGCCAGGCCGCTGGCCGGTTCACAGGAACGCATTATCCACAGCGGCGAACAGGTGCGCATGGACAGCCAACACCTCAGCGCAAGCCACCCTGCCCCCATCGGTGCCGACGCCTGGAGCCGCGGCATGCTGGTGGCGGACAACCTGCCCCTGCAGCGCCTGATCGATAAGCTCGGCGAATACCGCAGCGGTTACCTGAGCCTCGATCCGAGCCTCGCCGATCTGCGCATCAGCGGCAGCTTCCCGTTGCACGACAGCGACAAGGCACTGGCCGCTGTAGCACTGAGCCTGCCGGTGCGCACCGAGCAACTGAGCCCCTGGTGGACCCGCGTGCTACCGGCGGAAAAATAATTTTTCCCGCCCCTGTCACTTTTACTTCCTGCTTCGGCAAAAGGGCATTGAGATACATTAACTCTTAGGAGACGTTCGCAATGTCCTTCCGCCCTGCCCCGTTCCGCCACACGCTGCTGGCCCTGACGATCGCCTTCGCCGGCCATGCCGGGCTGGCCCACGCCGAGGTCTATCAGCTGCCTGCCGGCCCCCTGGCGGCCACGCTCAATCAGATCGCCAGCCAGGCCGGCGTGACCCTGAGCATCGACCCGGCCCTGACCGCGGGCAAAAGCTCGGCACCGGTCAACGGCGACTACGAAGCCATCGAAGCCCTCAATCAAGCACTGCTTGGCACTGGCCTGCAGTTGCAAAGCGGCAATGGCGGCGCCTACAGCCTGGCCCCCGCCGCAGAAGCGGCAATGGCACTGCCGGACGTGACCGTGACCGCCAGCGAACAAGCCGCCGAGACCGCCTGGGGCCCAACCCGTGGTTACCTGGCCAACCGCACCGCGACCGGCACCAAGACCGACACGCCTCTGCTGGAAACCCCACGCTCGATCTCCGTCGCCACCCGCGAGCAGATGCAGGACCGCAAGGTGCAGAACCTCGATGACGCCGTGCGCTACATGCCGGGTGTCATCGCCAGCAGCTACGGCAGCGACAGCCGCGCCGACTGGATGAAGATCCGCGGCTTCGAACCGACCCAGATGCTCGACGGCCTGCCGCTGCCCAAGGGCAGTTACGCCATGCCCAAACTGGAGACCTGGAACCTGGAGCGCGTTGCCGTGCTCCGTGGGCCAGCCTCCTCGGTGTACGGCCAGACGCCGCCCGGCGGCCTGGTGGACGCCGTCAGCCGCCGCCCGCAGGCCGAAAGCAGCCATGAGGTACAGGTGCAGGTCGGCAACTACAACCACAAACAAATCAGCTTCGACAGCACTGGCAAGATCGATGACGATGGTCGTTTTCTCTACCGCTTCAGCGGCACCGGCCGTGACAGCGACACCGCCATCGAGCATATCGACGACCAGCGCTTTAACCTCGCGCCAAGCCTGACCTGGAATATTGCCGACACTACCAAGCTCACCTTCCTCGGTCAGTTCAACCGTGACGATACCGGCGCTACCAGCCAATTCCTGCCGCTGCAAGGCACCAAGCTAAGTACGCCGGCCGGCAAGGTCGACTTCCACAAGAACCTCGGCGACCCGGACTGGGAGTTCTACGACAAGACCTTCTACGCACTGGGCTACGCCTTCGAGCACCGCATCAACGACACCTGGCAATTCAACCAGAACCTGCGCTACAGCAAGCTCGAACTGGATAACCAGATCATCACGGCCGGGGGCTGGGCCACCGCCGTGGCTGACGACGGTACGGTCGCGCGCGGCGCCAACGTCTACGACGAGAACATCAGCCACTTTGCCGTGGACAACAATTTCCAGGCGGACTTCAACACTGGCGCCATCGGCCACACCCTGCTGCTGGGCCTCGACTACCTGCGCGTGGATACCGATTACCGCTGGCTGTACGGTTCTGCTCCCAGCAGCAACATCATTCGCCCGATCTACGGCCAGGATTTCAGCGGCGTCAGCTACACGGCTTACCAGGACTACAACCAGAAGCGTCGTAACACAGGCCTTTACCTTCAGGACCAAATGTCGCTGGACAACTGGCGCCTGACCCTCGGTGGCCGATGGGACCGTCTGGACACCGATTCGCTGTTCCACAACGCCAACGATGCCAAGGACAGCCGTCGCGACAGCCAATTCAGCGGCAATGCGGCGCTGAGCTACGTGTTCGACTCCGGTTTCACGCCCTACGTGTCCTACGCCGAATCCTTTCAGGCCGAAGCGGGCGGCAACGGCGGCGCGGCGTTCAAACCCAGCACCGGCAAGCAGTACGAACTAGGTATCAAGTATCAACCGCCGGGTAGCGACATGCTGTTCACCGCCGCCGTCTATGACCTCACGCGGCAGAACATCGTGACCACCAACATCGCTGGCGCCACCGAACCGGTCAGCGAGGTAGAAGTCCGCGGCCTGGAGCTGGAAGCCACCGGTAATATCACCGAGAACCTCAGCCTGACCGCCTCCTACAGCTACACCAACAGCAAGATGACCAAGGTCGGCGATCCACGCGACAAGAACCGCGCACTGCCACTGATCCCCGAGCATCAGGCCTCGATCTGGGCCGACTATGACTGGAGTCAGGGTGTGCTGGCGGGCTTCGGCGTCGGCTTTGGCGCCCGCTTCGTCGGTTCCACCGACAACATCTCTGTCGGTAGCATGGGCTTCGTACGTGATCCTTCCGACGGCCACAGCAGCGCCTATACCGTCTACGACGCGGCGGTGCGCTACGACCTTGGCCAGATCGACGCCAGCCTGCGTGGCGCCAGCGTGTCGCTCAACGCCAACAACCTGTTCGACAAGGAATACCTGGCCACCTGCGATGGCTTCTACTGCTATGCCGGCGACCCACGCAGGGTCACGGCCAGCCTCGACTACAAGTGGTGATCGGCTGAAAAACAGGAGCCGCCCAATGGGCGGCTCTTGTCGTTTTGGGCTTTGCTAACTCGCAGCCCCCTGCAACTCGGCAGCCCCTCTGAAGAACACCAGCCCCTGCGCCACGCAAACCGCCAGTGCCGGCACTATAGCCAGCGGCAAAAACAGCACACTGGCGAACATCACACCGCTGGCGATGGACAGCCAGGCCATGACCCTTAGAGAGGCGTACGCCAGCCTCACCTTGAGCAGGAGAATACCGAACCAGGTAATGCCGAACCCCATGAGTACCATCAGGCCCAGGTAGGTGATGGTCAGCACGCTAAGTGCCTTGAACAGATGATCCCCAACCATGAAGTCCATCACCCCGCTGACCAGGGCAAGAACAACGATGATCCAGACCGGCCAGCTCAGCCCCGGCGCAGCAAAACGCTGCTCGATGAAGCTCTTGAGGCGGATCAACAAGTAGTTGCCCAACAACATCAGCAACAGTCCCAGCCAGCGGGTATAGCGCTCGACCTCCTCCAGCTCTGCCTGGCCCAGCCAACTGCTAGCGAAAATGACGCCCAGCATCAGCGCACTGCCCAGTGCAGATATCAGCGCCAACCAGCCAAGCACCTGCAACTGACGCGCACTCCAGCCCGGGAGCTGCCGCACCGGCTGGTCATCGATCAGTTCGACCTGCGGGGCACTGTAGGGGTTGTCCGGCTGCATGAGGCTTTCTTGTCTGCAAAAGATCAAGGCTAACCATCCACGATGTGCTTGACCAGACTGTACGGTTCAACCCACCAGTGGCTGTACCGCGACGGCGTGGCGGCCGCGCAATAGGCTTTGCCAGTCACCGGAGAACGACCATGTCCACCGAACTGCTGCTCGCCTTCATCGCCTTCGCCTTCGTCACCTCGGTAACGCCAGGGCCCAACAACATGATGCTGCTCGCCTCCGGGGTGAACTTCGGCGTGCGCCGCAGCATTCCGCACATGCTCGGCATCAGCCTGGGCTTCATGCTGCTGGTGGCTGCCGTGGGCCTGGGGCTCGGCCAGGTGTTCCAGCGCCTGCCGGTGCTGCATGACGTACTGCGCTATGTCGGCGCCGCTTATCTCCTCTACTTGGCCTGGAAGATCGCCCATTCCGGCTCACCACAGAGCCGCGAGAACCCTGAAGCGAAGCCGTTCAGCTTCCTGCAGGCGGCGGCCTTTCAGTGGGTCAATCCCAAGGCGTGGATCATGGCCATTGGCGCCATTACCACCTATACCCCACAGGATGGTTTCTTCAGCAACGTACTACTCATCGCCGCGCTGTTTGCCTTGGTCAACTGCCCCAGCGTGGGATTGTGGACCATCGCCGGCAGCATGCTGCGCAAGTGGCTGGACAACCCGCGTGCGTTGCGCGCCTTCAATATCGGCATGGCGCTGCTGTTGGTCGCCTCGCTGTATCCCATCATCGTCGACACTGGAATGTTCTGATGCAAGACGCCGCCCCTACTCGTCTGCGCCCCCTGGCGGACACCTCTACCTCGGCCGTGGTCGCTGGCTTCATCGCCATGCTCACCGGCTACACCAGCTCCCTGGTGCTGATGTTCCAGGCCGGCCAGGCTGCCGGCCTAACCGCCGGGCAGATTTCCTCGTGGATCTGGGCGCTGTCCATCGGCATGGCGCTTTGCTGCATCGTGCTGTCGCTGCGTTATCGCGCGCCGGTGATGATCGCCTGGTCCACCCCCGGCGCTGCGCTGCTGATCACCAGCCTGCCGCAGGTGTCCTACGGTGAGGCCATTGGCGCCTACATCCTGGCCTCGGGGCTGATCGTGCTGATCGGCCTGACCGGCACCTTCGACCGCCTGATGCGCCGCATCCCCGGCTCCATCGCCGCCGCCCTGCTGGCCGGTGTGCTGTTCAAGATCGGCCTGGAAATCTGCGTGGCCGCCGAGCAGCAGCCCATCCTGGTGGTTGCCATGCTGCTCGCCTACCTGCTTGGCAAGCGCCTGTGGCCACGTTACTCGGTGCTCTCCGCGCTGATCGTCGGCAGCGTGCTGGCAGCGGTCTTCGGCCTGCTGGACTTCACGAACTTCCAGCTGCAGCTGGCCACGCCGGAATGGACCACACCGAGCTTCTCGCTGGCCGCCGCCATCAGCATCGGCATTCCGCTGTTCATCGTTGCCATGGCCTCGCAGAATCTGCCGGGCATGGCCGTGCTGCGCGCCAATGGCTATGACGTGCCAGCCTCGCCGCTGCTGACCAGCACCGGCCTGGTGTCGATCCTGATGGCGCCGTTCGGCAGTCACGGCATTCACATGGCCGCAATCAGCGCCGCCATCTGCGCCGGGCCGGAAGCCCATGAAGACCCGCGCAAGCGCTACACCGCGGCAGTCTGGTGCGGGGTGTTCTACGCCATCGCCGGCATTTTCGGCGCCACCCTGGCCTCGCTGTTCGCGGCGCTGCCGGCGGCGTTGATCCTCTCCATCGCCGCGCTGGCACTGTTCGCCTCGATCATCGGCGGCCTGACCCAGGCCATGAGCGAGCCCAACGAGCGCGAAGCGGCGCTGATCACCTTTCTGGTCACCGCCTCGGGCATGACCCTGGCCGGTGTCGGCTCGGCATTCTGGGGCATAGTCGCCGGCCTGCTGACGCTGGCCGTGCTGAACTGGGGCAAGCGCTAACTCCGATGCAATCCAGGTTACGAGCGGTAGCGTGCGCCGCGCGCACCACTGGATAACAGCGTGTTCAAGCGGTGCACACGGCGCACCCTACTGTTCAGCCACCGTTTCGTTAGCCAGCTCGGCGCCGTGCATACGGTTGACCCACAGCCCGAACAGCGCTGCAGTGACGAACATGATCAAGCTGTAGATGGCCGCCGGAATGGCCATGGTCGGGTTGTTCAGCAACGCCGGGCTGAGAGCCAGGGCGATGGCCAGGGTGCCATTGTGGATGCCGATCTCCATGGCGATGGCAATCGCCTGACGCAGATTGAGCTTGAGCAGGCGCGGCACGCAATAGCCCACCGCCATGCTCAGCAGGTTGAAGGCCAGCGCCGCACCGCCGACCGCAGGCGCGTAATCGACGAAAGTGCGCCAGTCCTTGGCCACCGCCAGCAGGATGATCAGCAGCAGGAACAGTGCCGAAACGATCTTCACCGGTTTCTGCATACGCTCGGCGAAGCCGGGGAAGCGACTGCGCAGCCACATGCCGATGGCCACCGGCCCGAGGACGATGACGAACACCTGCACCACCTTGGCGAACTGCAGCGGGATGGCCTGATCGGCGGACATGAAGTAGGCCAGCGACAGGTTGACGATCAGCGGCATGGTCAGAATCGCGATCACCGAATTGACCGCGGTGAGAGTGATGTTCAACGCCACGTCGCCATGGGCCAGGTGGCTGTAGAGGTTGGCGGTGGTGCCGCCCGGCGAGGCCGCCAGCAGCATCAGGCCAACGGCCAGCGCCGGCGCCAGGCCGAAGGCCTTGGCCAGGAAGAAGCACGCCAGCGGCAGCAACAGCAGCTGGCAAGCCAGGCCGATCAATACCGGTTTGGGAAAATTGGCCACGCGGGCGAAGTCGGCCAGGCTCAGTGACAGGCCAAGCCCGAGCATGATGATGCCCAGCGCAGCGGGAAGGAAAAACGTCAGCAAGGGATCGGCGGTCATTATTGTTATCGTTCCAGTTGAACCTGGCAGGATTGTGCTGAGTCAGGGCCACTGCTGGCAGTGGCCCTGCGAGCCAACCTTAGCCGACGTGCAGACGACCGGGCTAGAGCCTTTATATCGCCGTGGCGCCACCATCCACGGCCAACGCCTGGCCAGTGGTGAACGCGGCGTGGTCGCTGCACAGATAGAGCACGGCAGCCGCGATCTCCTCGACCTTGCCGATACGCCCGACCGGGTGCATGGCGGCGGCGAACTCGGCCTTCTTCGGATCAGCTTCGTAAGCACGGCGGAACATATCGGTGTCGATCACCGCTGGGCATACCGCGTTTACCCGCAGCTTCTTCTTGGCGTACTCGATCGCAGCGGATTTGGTCAGGCCGATCACTGCATGCTTGGAGGCGGCGTAGATGCTCATCTTCGGTGCGGCACCCAGGCCGGCGACCGAAGCGGTATTGACGATGGCGCCGCCTCCCTGGGCTAGCAGCAACGGGATCTGGTGCTTCATGCACAACCACACGCCCTTGACGTTGACGCCCATGATGGCGTCGAACTCGGCTTCGTTGCCGTCTGCCAGCTTGCCCTTTTCGATCTCGATGCCGGCATTGTTGAAGGCGTAATCCAGGCGGCCGTACTGCGCCACGGTGGCGTCCATCAGCGCCTTGACCTCGGCATCGCGGGTCACGTCGCAACGCACGAAGCAGGCCTCGCCACCGGCCGCACGAATCAGCTCGACGGTGCCTTCACCACCGCTCACGTCGACATCGGAAACCACCACCTTGAGCCCTTCGGCAGCGAAAGCCTGGGCGGTGGCACGGCCAATACCGGCGGCACCGCCGGTGACCAGGGCGACCTGGCCGGAGAACGTCATGCTCATGTCTGCTTCCTCGCAGCGATTCTTGTTGAATTGGCGAGGAGTCTAGCCAGGCGGCCGCGGGCAGAGCAGCACTATCAGACTCTGGAGTGGTGAGTCATGCAGGGCGCTGATGACGACTCCAGCAGCGCGTTACCGCGATCAGCGGATAGCCCGGATGAAATCCGGGACAGATAGGACGGCATGACAGACCGCCCCGGATTTCATCCGGGCTACAGGGCTCAGCCCTGCAGTTCGGCAACAACCGCAGCCAGCGCCTGCGCCGGATCGGCAGCCTGGCTGATCGGACGGCCGATCACCAGGTAATCGGAGCCGGCATCCAGCGCCTGACGTGGGGTGAGGATGCGTTTTTGGTCATCGGCACTGCTGCCAGCAGGACGAATGCCCGGCGTGACCAGTTGCAGACGCGGCTGCGCGACCTTCAGCGCCTGCGCCTCCTGCGCCGAGCAGACCAGACCATCGAGCCCGGCTTCAGCAGCCAGGCCGGCCAGGCGCAGTACCTGCTCCTGCGGCGGCACGTCCAGGCCGATGCCGGCCAGGTCCTGCTGCTCCATGCTGGTCAGCACCGTCACGCCGATCAGCAGCGGCTCGGCGCCAGCGAGCTTGTCCAGTTCGTTACGGCAGGCCGCCATCATGCGCAGACCGCCGGAGCAATGCACATTGACCATCCACACGCCTAGCTCCGCAGCAGCCTTGACCGCCATCGCAGTGGTGTTGGGGATGTCGTGGAATTTCAGATCGAGGAACAGCTCGAAGCCCTTGGCCTGCAACGCCTCGACCACTTGCGGACCACTGAGGGTGAACAGCTCCTTGCCAACCTTGACCCGGCACAACGCCGGATCGAGCTGGTCGGCCAGCGCCAGAGCGGCATCACGGCTGGGAAAGTCGAGGGCGACGATGATCGGAGTTTGGCAGGCGGGCATGGGCGGGTCTCGAACAGGATAAAAACGCGGCGCATTGTAGCGCAAAGCATCCTGTCACTGGTCGCGGCTAAAGCCCCTACCGCATGCAGAGCGGCAGCCTGAATAAAAACTGGTCTAGCGGCCATCCAGCTGCCAACCACCTTCTGCCATCGGAAATTCGGCATTCGAATTGCGGTTGCCATCATTTAACAGGCATCGCGCGACGCGCGCCAGAGCGGTGCACCCACACTGCTACTGCACTCTTTTCACTCGTCCGATCCGACCGGCATCCAGGTAAAGGCGGCGGCTGGTCAGCACTCAGGCCTCTGGCATGAGCACTGCACGGTAAGCACATCCTCTCTGCAACGGGTTGCAGCCATGCCTTATCAAACCACCATCGGCAGCCTGGTCTACCGCTTCGCCGACCTCAAGACGTTGCTGGCCAAGGCCAGCCCGGCGCGCTCCGGCGACTACCTGGCGGGGCTGGCTGCTGCTACCTACGAAGAACGCATGGCGGCCAAGCTGGCGCTGGCTGAGGTGCCGCTCAAGCGTTTCCTCGACGAGGCGCTGATTCCTTACGAAGACGACGAAGTTACCCGCCTGATTATCGACCGCCATGACGCCGCGGCCTTCGCCCCGATCAGCCACCTGACCGTGGGTGATCTGCGCGACTGGCTGCTACTGGAAAAGACCGACAGCGCGCGCCTGGCGGCCGTGGCCGCTGGACTGACACCAGAGATGGTCGCCGCGGTGAGCAAACTGATGCGCAATCAGGATCTGATCCTAGTGGCGCGCAAATGCCAGGTGATCA
Organism: Pseudomonas sp. NY15364; assembly: GCF_048068235.1. Classification (NCBI taxonomy): domain Bacteria; kingdom Pseudomonadati; phylum Pseudomonadota; class Gammaproteobacteria; order Pseudomonadales; family Pseudomonadaceae; genus Pseudomonas; species Pseudomonas sp. NY15364. The sequence goes on from NZ_JBLUPX010000014.1 coordinate 64,854, forward strand.
CCAGTTTTCGCAATACCCTGGGCCTGCCCGGCCATCTGGCCGTGCGCCTGCAACCCAACCACCCTACCGACGATGTGCGTGGTATCGCTGCCAGCATGCTCGACGGTCTGCTCTATGGCTCCGGCGATGCCACGGTCGGTATCAACCCGGCCAGCGATTCGCTGCCAACACTGATGCGCCTGTGGCAGATGATGGACGAGGTGCGCCAGCACTTCGAAATTCCCATGCAGAGCTGCGTGCTGACCCACGTCACCACACAGATCCAGGCCATCGAGGCCGGCGCGCCGATAGACCTGGTGTTTCAGTCCATCGCCGGCACCGAGGCCACCAACGCCGGCTTCGGCGTATCCCTGGCGATCCTGCGCGAGGCCCACGAGGCCGCACTGTCGCTAGGGCGCGGCAACCTGGGCGACAACGTCATGTATTTCGAAACCGGCCAGGGCAGCGCGCTGTCGGCCGGCGGCCACCATGGCGTCGACCAGCAGACCTGTGAGGTCCGCGCCTATGCCGTCGCTCGAGAATTCCGTCCACTGCTGGTCAATACCGTGGTCGGTTTCATCGGCCCAGAATATCTCTACGACGGCAAGCAGATCATCCGCGCAGGCCTGGAGGATCACTTCTGCGCCAAGCTACTTGGCCTGCCGATGGGCTGCGACGTCTGCTACACCAACCATGCAGAAGCCGATCAGGACGATATGGACAGCCTGCTCACCCTGCTCGGTGCAGCCGGTATCAACTTCATAATGGGCATCCCGGGTGCCGACGACATCATGCTCAACTACCAGAGCACCTCGTTCCACGACGCGCTTTACCTGCGCAACGTGCTGGGCCTGAAACGCGCACCGGAGTTCGACGCCTGGCTGGCGCGCATGGCCATTACCGAACCCAGCGGCCGCCTGCGTGAGATCGGTAGCGGCCATCATCTGCTCAAGCAGTTGCCACAGATTTCCGGAGCGGCCTGATGAAACAGATCGACTTGATCCAGCACAACCCCTGGGACGAACTGCGCACGCATACCTCGGCCCGTATCGCGCTCGGCCGCGTCGGCTGCAGCCTACCCACCCGCGAGGTGCTGAAGTTCGGTCTGGCCCATGCCCAGGCGCGCGATGCGGTGCATCGTCCGCTGGACTTCAGCGAGCTCAAGCACCAGTTGCATGCGGCGGGCTTTCGCACCTTGAAAGTACGCAGCAACGCCGAAGACCGGCAGACCTACCTGCTGCGCCCCGATCACGGCCGCCACTTGCACGGCGACTGCCAGGTGCAACTGCAGCACGAACTGCCGGCGCCTGAAATCGCCATCGTCCTCGCCGACGGTTTGTCGGCCGTTGCCGTCCAGCGCCATGCCCTGCCGCTGTTGCAAGCCCTGTGCGAGCGTTTTGATACCGATTGGGCCAACACCCCGGTGGTGCTAGCCGAACAGGGGCGCGTGGCGATTGGCGACGGCATCGGTGAAGCCCTGCGCGCACGTCTGGTGATCGTCATGATCGGTGAGCGCCCTGGGCTGACCTCGCCGGACAGCCTCGGCCTATACCTGACCCATGCGCCGCGGGTGGGCTGCCCGGACAGCGCGCGTAACTGCATCTCCAACGTGCGTCCCGAGGGCCTGCCTTACGAACTGGCGGCGCACAAACTCGACTACCTGACGCGCCAGGCGCTGCGCCTGCAACTGAGTGGCGTGCAGCTCAAGGACGAGAGCACCCTGCAGCCGGTGGCGCTACAGGCCGACTGACAAGTCCCGGCATGCGGGTTATGGTGAAGGCTCCATTCCCCCGTGAGGACTCGTCATGCCCTGGTACGTCTGGCTATTGCTGGTGCTGGTATTCGGCTCGGTGATCGGTAGCCTGCTGATACTGCGCAGCAGCGCCAAGAAGATGCGCCTGAGCGAGGATCAGCTCGAACGCATGCGTAAACGCGCCATCGAGCAGGAAGCCAAGGACGCCCGCGAGCGCCAGCGCTAGGCACCTCCGCTCTCCTCGCCCGCAGAGACAGGCTGCTAGACTGCGCGCCTTCCAAGGAGAAGGTGCCATGCCCCTGCATCTGCGCTTGCTGTTTCCTGCCCTCACCCTCGCCCTGGGCACGGGGCTGGGCTTCATCGACCCCATCGGGCTACTGTTGGGCAGTTTGTTCGTCCTACTCCTGCTGATAGGCAAACGGCATATGCCGAACTGGCTATGGCTGCCCCTGATATTGCTCGGTGGCATCGCCCTGGCGGCACATCTCGTACCGGGGTTCAGCCCCTGGCAACTGTGGCAACCGCGTCCCATCAGCCCGGACGCCGCGCCCTACGCGCTGCGCCTGTCCTGGGACAAACTGCTGCTGGGAACCTCCCTGCTCGCCTGGTGGCTGGGGCAACCGCGCAACCCCGTGAACTCGCTGAAAAATGCCTGGCTGGCGTGCATCGCCACCTTGCTGCTGGTGCCGCTGCTGGCCATGGCGCTGGGCCTGGTCGCCTGGCAACCCAAATGGCCACAGGGCCTGCTGCTGTGGCTGGCGGTCAATCTCGGCGTAGCGGTGCTGGCGGAAGAGTTGCTCTTTCGCGGTCTGCTGCAAAACGCCTTGATCAAGCGTCTGGGCATATGGCCTGGTTTGCTGTTGACGGCGGGTCTTTTCGGCGCAGCCCACCTGCCCTTCAGCACGCTATTTGCCGTGGTGGCGACCTGCGCAGGGCTGGGTTATGGGCTGGCCTTTCACTACAGCGGCCGCATTAGCCTGGCCATTGCCCTGCACGCAGCAGTCAATCTGCTGCATCTAGTGCTGTTGAGTTATCCGCTACGACTGGCATGACAGCTATACGGTAAGGCGAAAAGATGCGCTGCAATTCGCCTTTTACCCGTAGCCGCTCGAGCAAGGCGGCGAAGCGTTCAGGGCTTATCGGGGCGCCGGGACGGATCATCGCGTGATGACGGTAGACCTGATCGACCCCCTCCGAAATCAGCAGCTTGCGCGCATGCTCGCGATTACGCTCAACGAAGTCGTAAAGGTTGGAGCGGGTCACCAACGCCACATCCGCACGCCCGCGCACCACCATCAGCAGGTTGCTGTCGTGAGAGTGGCCGAGATTGGCATTGAAGGTGCGGGTAAGAAACTCCGGGTCACTGTTGAACTGGGCAAAGCCGTAGTGATAACCGCGGTAGAGCGCCAGACGTTTGCCTTCGAGCTGCTCGAAGTACTCCTGGCCGCGCCGCTCTTCCACTCTGGCGACGAATAACTCGGCGTCTTCCAGCCCCATGTCTACGGCCTCGGCGTCGATGTCCTGCCAACCCCACTGCGGATTCTCGAAAATCGCCATGTCGATACGCCCTCGTTGCAGGTCGCTAAAGCGACGCACAATGGCCGTGGGCAGCATGGTGAAATGGTATTCGGCCTGTTCTTGATTGAGCGCGTCGAGCAACTGCGGCAATAAGCCGCTCGACTCTTGCAGGTTGGATTTGATGACGTACGGAGGGAAGTGCGCACCGCCGACCTTGACGACCTCGGCAGCGTAGAGAGAACTGGCAAACAATAGACCCAAGGCAGCCCAACACTCATGAACCCAGCGCCGCGAATGCCGCATGTCGAATCCCCAAAAAATCCTTCTTCTAGTGTGGTGCAGCCTACTCCAGTCTCTCCTGACCGACTAGATGGATTTTCACTGCGCAGACACTTTGCCGCCTAATGTCAGACGATACCGTCCAAGTAGCCTGGATAGCTCGCCATTGGCTTGTAACTGACCGAGCAATTCCGCCACCTCGGCAGGACTCAAAGCCCCCTTCGGCCGCAGCAGAACCTGATGGTGATAGAGCTGGTCCAGGCGCTCGGATACCAGAAGCTCAGGCAGTATTTCCGGGTGTCGGGCCAGAAACGATTCCAGGTATGAACGCGTCACCACTGCGACATCGGCCCGTCGCGCCAGCAGTATGCGCACGTTGCTATCGTGGGAGTAGGTCAGCACCGCGTTGAAGGTGCGCGCAAGATAGTCAGGGTCGGCATCGAACCCAGCGAAGCCGTAGTGATAGCCGTTATAGAGCGCCATGCGCTTGTCGCTAAGGTCCTCGAAATACTCCTGGCCGCGCCCCCGCTCAGCCGCAGCAACATAAACTTCCGCATCATCGATATCCAACCCCAAGGCCAGGTATGAAGTGCCCTGCCACCCCCAACGGCTGGACTCGAAAAACATCAGATCGAAGCGGCCGCTCTCCAGGTCGCGGTAACGGCGGGTTGCCGAGGTCGGCACCAGGACGAAGCGATACCGCTGCTGCGCCGCGTTGAGCGCTTGCAGCAACTCGGGTACCAGACCTTGCGGGTGCTGCGATTCAGGTTTATCCAGGTAAGGCGGGAAGTGATAACCGCCGACACGCACCTCCTCGACCGCAACGGCAGCAGGCACATGCAGCAGCGCAAGACAGGACAACAGGCAGAAAGCTAGTGCGCGCAAACTCGACCTCTCGTCACGGATCACAACACGGGTACACCCCTGCGCCCGTGTTCGAGCCGAAAACCGGCAGTTGCTACTAGCCTAGCCGAAATCGCTCAAGCTTCCTTACAGACCAATGACAACGCTTCTTCGGCCAGTTGATCCAGGCTCATCGGTCCTTGCGAGCGGAACCAGGTGTTGGTCCAGCTCAGCGCTCCCGTGAGAAAACGCCGCTGAATGAAGGGGTCGCCCTTGAAATAACCGGCATCGCGCGCCTCGCCCAGCACGGCCAGCCAGATCTGCTCGTAGGTATCACGCAAGGCCAGCACCTGCGCCTGGCCGTCGTCTGATAGTGAACGCCATTCGTATACCAGCACGGCCATGGCCTCGCCGGTACCGCCCATGATCGACTGCAACTCGCAGCGGATCAGTGCCAGCAAGCGCTCGCGCGTGCCTTGCGCCTCTGCCAGCGCGGAGCGCATCAGTGCAGTGTTGTAAACGATGGTTTCCTCCATCACCGAGCGCAGAATTTCGTCCTTGCTCTTGAAGTGGTGAAAGATGCTGCCCGATTGGATGCCTATGGCGGCGGCCAGATCACGCACCGTGGTGCGCTCGTAACCCTTGCTGCGGAACAGGTGGGCAGCCATCTGCAGCAGCTTGCCGCGGGCACTGTCCGGATCGGTCACCTGGCCGCTATCGACCAGCTCCTGCATCACGGCCCGGGCTCTGTGTTCGTCCACGCTGACTTCTCCCCTGATTGCCCTGCTCGGCGATTGTTCTGATTAATTCTTCATGCTGCCGGCAAGTGCTTGTCTTGCTTGATGAAATGTATGCGGCGCCAGCTGACCAAGCAAGCGCTTGGGCGCATTTTTGGCCGAATTGTCGTCTTTCGCCACTTTTCAACCAAGCGCTTGCTTGGTAGTGTGGACTCACCTTCTCAAATGTGTGGCGGGCCAATTCCAATGACCAAAACCGTACGCATCGGCTGCGCCTCCGCTTTCTGGGGCGACACTTCCACAGCCGCCGCTCAACTGGTTCGCGGCGCCGAACTGGATTATCTGGTGTTCGACTACCTGGCCGAGATCACCATGTCGATCATGGCCGGCGCCCGCATGAAGAAGCCGGATGACGGCTACGCCCGCGACTTCGTCGAGGTGCTGGCGCCTCTGCTCGGCGAACTGGCAGCGAAGAAAACCCGCGTCATCAGTAACGCAGGCGGGGTCAACCCGATGGCCTGCGCTGCGGCCCTGAGCGCAGCCTGCGAACAGGCTGGGGTGAACCTGAAGATTGCCGTGCTGCACGGCGACAACCTGCAGCCCAAGCTTGGCGAGCTGGTCAAGGCCGGCACCCGCGAGATGTTCACCGGCGCCGCATTGCCGCCCTTCTGCGTGTCGGTCAACGCCTACCTGGGCGCGCCGGGCATCGTCGGCGCGCTGGAACAGGGGGCCGATATCGTCATCACTGGCCGCGTGGTCGACAGCGCGGTGGTCAGCGCCGCTCTGGTGCACGAGTTCGGCTGGGCCTGGAACGACTACGACAAGCTGGCCCAGGCCGCGCTGGCCGGGCACATCATCGAATGCGGCGCGCAGTGCACCGGTGGCAACTTCACCGACTGGCGCGACGTACCGGATTACGAGCACATCGGTTTCCCCATCGTCGAAGTCGAGGACGATGGCCGTTTCGTCGTGACCAAGCCGGAGGGTTCCGGCGGCTTGGTCACGCCTTTTACCGTTGGCGAGCAGATGCTCTACGAGATCGGCGATCCGCGCGCTTATCTGCTGCCGGACGTGATCTGCGACTTCACCCTGGTCGAGCTGAGCCAGGTCGGCGACAACCGCGTACAGCTGCAGGGCGCGCGCGGTCTGCCGCCCACCGATCAGTACAAGGTCAGCGCCACCCACCCGGACGGTTTCCGCTGCACCGCCAGCTTCCTGCTGGCTGGCATCGATGCGGTGGCCAAGGCTGAGCGCGTTGCCGAGGCGATCATCAACAAGACCGAAGAGCTGTTCGCCGAGCGCGGCTGGGGCCGTTATCAGGAAGTCAGTGTTGAGCTGCTCGGCAGCGAAGCCACTTATGGCGCCCATGCCCATCGCACGTACAGCCGCGAAGTGGTGGTGAAGATCGCCGCACGCCATGCCAAGAAGGAGGCACTGATCCTGTTCTCCCGCGAGATCGCCCAAGCTGCCACCGGCATGGCGCCGGGTCTGACCGGCATCGTCGGTGGCCGCCCCACCGTCTACCCGGTGATCCGCCTGTTCAGCTTCCTGGTGGACAAGAGTGCCTGCGCCCTGAGCGTCGAAATCGACGGCGAGCGCCAGCCGGTCGCCCTGCCGCAGATCGATACCTTCGACCCTGCCCAACTCCGTGCGCCAGCCGCTCTGCCCGTACCGATGGGTGAAGCCGACGCTGCCGTGCCGCTGATCCGCCTGGCCGTCGCTCGCTCCGGCGACAAGGGCAATCACAGCAACATCGGCGTGATGGCCAGAAAACCCGAATACCTGGCATGGATCGCCGCTGCGTTGACGCCCGAAGCCGTGGCCAACTGGATGGTGCATACCCTGGACGCCGAACAGGGCCGCGTCAGCCGCTGGTACCTGCCGGGCAGCCACAGCCTCAACTTCCTGCTGGAAAACGCACTGGGCGGTGGTGGCGTCGCCAGCCTGCGCATCGACCCGCAGGGCAAGGCGTTCGCCCAGCAACTGCTGGAATTTCCGGTGCCGGTGCCCAAGGCACTGGCCGACAGCCTGAACACTGCAACCGTCTCGTAGCGCGCAACGCGCACCGCAATCACTCAGGACAACAACAACAATGAGCTACGACTCCGTATTCAAACCTGGCCTGTTCAATGAACAGACCATTCTGGTCACCGGCGGCGGTAGCGGCATCGGCCGCTGCGTGGCCCACGAGCTGGCCCACCTCGGCGCCCATGTGGTGCTGGTCGGGCGCAAACAGGAAAAGCTGGAAAAGACCTGCGCCGAGATCACCGAGGACGGCGGCAGCGCCAGCTTCCAGGTCTGCGATATCCGTGACGAAGACGCGGTAAAGGCCATGGTCGGTGCAGTGATCGAGCAACGCGGGCGCATCCACCAGCTTGTGAACAATGCAGGTGGCCAGTTCCCCGCGCCGCTGATCGGCATCAACCAGAAAGGCTTCGAGACCGTGGTGCGCACCAACCTGGTGGGCGGTTTTCTGGTGGCCAAGGAAGTCTTCCTGCAGAGCATGAGCAAGCACGGTGGCAGCATAGTCAACATGCTCGCCGACATGTGGGGCGGCATGCCCGGCATGGGCCACTCCGGCGCGGCGCGGGCCGGCATGGAGAACTTCACCAAGACCGCCGCCTACGAATGGGGCCACGCCGGCGTGCGGGTCAACGCCGTAGCGCCGGGCTGGATCGCCTCCAGCGGCATGGACACCTACCCCGAGTCGATGAAGAGCATGATCCGCAACCTCAAGGATCACGTGCCGCTGCAGCGCATCGGCAGCGAGTCCGAGGTGGCCGCGGCCATCGTCTTCCTGCTCAGCCCAGGCGCCAACTTCATCAGCGGCAACACCATCCGCATCGATGGCGCCGCCAGCCAGGGCACCCGTGCCTGGACGCTGGGCAAGGCGAAAAACAGCGAGCCCTACAACGGCTTCCATCGGGCCTACCTGCCCGATGTACTGAAAGATCAGGAGTAAGACGATGCCCGTGATCCAATCGGAAATCGATGTGCATGGCGAAGCCTTCGCGCAGAACCGCGAAGCCATGCTGGCGGCCATCGCGACCTTCCGCGACGTGGAACAGAAGGTGCTGGACACGGCGCAGGAGGCCAAGGTCAAGTTCGACAAGCGCGGCCAGTTGCTGCCGCGTGAGCGCATCAACCTGCTGCTCGATGCCGGCGCGCCCTTTCTCGAACTGGCCTCGCTGGCCGGCTACAAGCTGCACGACGACAAGGACGGCAGCCAGGCCGGCGGCGGCCTGATCGCCGGTATCGGCTACATCGCCGGCGTGCGTTGCCTGGTGATCGCCAACAACAGCGCGATCAAGGGCGGCACCATCTCCCCCACGGGCCTGAAGAAATCCCTGCGCCTGCAGCAGATTGCCTTCGAGAACAAGCTGCCGGTAGTGACCCTGGCCGAGAGCGGCGGCGCCAACCTCAACTACGCCGCCGACATCTTCGTCGAAGGTGCGCGCGGCTTCGCCAACCAGGCGCGCATGTCCGCCATGGGCCTGCCGCAGATCACCGTGGTGCATGGCTCCAGCACCGCTGGCGGGGCCTACCAGCCCGGCCTGTCGGACTACGTGGTGGTGGTGCGCGGCAAGGCCAAGATGTTCCTCGCCGGCCCGCCCCTGCTCAAGGCCGCCACCGGCGAGATCGCCACCGACGAGCAACTCGGCGGCGCCGAGATGCACGCTCAGGTCGCCGGCACCGCCGAGTACCTGGCCGAGAACGACGCCGACGGCGTGCGCCTGGCACGCGAGATTCTCGCCATGCTGCCGTGGAACCAGCAGTTGCCGGCACGTCCGGTAAAAAGCTGGCGCAAACCGCTGTACCCGGCCGAGGAACTGCTCGGCCTGGTGCCGGCCGACGCCAAGAAGCCCTACGACGTGCGCGAGATCATCGCGCGCATCGCCGATGGCTCGGAGTTCCTCGACTTCAAGAACGAGTTCGATAGCCAGACCGTCTGCGGCCACCTGCAGATAGAAGGCCAGGCCTGCGGCTTCATCGGTAACAACGGCCCGATCACCCCACAGGGCGCGGCCAAGGCGGCACAGTTCATCCAGCTGTGCGAGCAGAGCAACACACCGATCCTGTTCTTCCACAACACCACCGGCTTCATGGTCGGGACGGAATCGGAACAAAACGGCGTGATCAAACACGGTTCGAAGATGATCCAGGCCGTGGCCAACGCCACCGTGCCCAAGCTCACCATCGTCGTTGGCGGCTCCTACGGCGCCGGCAACTACGCCATGTGCGGCCGTGGCCTCGACCCTCGCTTCATCTTTGCCTGGCCCAACAGCAAGACCGCCGTGATGGGCGGTGCCCAGGCCGGCAAGGTGCTGCGCATCGTCACCGAGGACAAGCACGCCAAGGAGGGCAAAGAGCCTGACCCGAAGATGCTCGACATGCTGGAAACCGTGACCGCACAGAAGCTCGACAGCCAGTCTACCGCGCTGTACGGCACCGCCAGCCTGTGGGATGACGGCCTGATCGACCCGCGTGACACCCGCAAGCTGCTGGGCTTTTTGCTGGACATCTGCGCCGAAGCCAACCTGCGGCCGTTGAAGAAGAGCAGTTTCGGCGTCGCGAGATTTTAAACGTAGGGCGGGTGAAACCCGCCAAGCATGTGGCGGGTTTCACCCGCCCTACAGACCCATTCGATACGGAGTACAACAACAATGATCTTCACTCAAGAGCACGAAGAACTCCGCCGTACCGTCCGCAACTTCGTCGACAAGGAAATCAACCCGCACGTCGATGAGTGGGAAAAGGAAGGCCGTTTCCCCATCCAAGAAATTTTCAAGAAGGCCGGCGAGCTGGGCCTGCTGGGCATCTCCAAACCGGAAAAATTCGGCGGCATGGGTCTGGACTACAGCTACTCCATCGTCGCCGCCGAAGAGTTCGGCACCATCCATTGCGGCGGCATCCCGATGTCCATCGGCGTGCAGACCGATATGTGTACCCCGGCCTTGGCGCGCTTCGGCTCCGATGAGCTGCGTGAAGAGTTCCTGCGTCCGGCCATCACAGGCGAGATGGTCGGCTGCATCGGCGTCTCCGAGGTCGGCGCCGGCTCCGACGTGGCGGGCCTGAAGACCACCGCCCGCAAGGACGGCGACGACTACGTGATCAACGGCAGCAAGATGTGGATCACCAACTCGCCGTCGGCCGACTTCATCTGCCTGCTGGCCAATACCAGTGACGACAAGCCGCACGTCAACAAGTCGCTGATCGTGGTGCCGATGAAGACGCCCGGCATCACCGTCAGCCCACACCTGGACAAGCTCGGCATGCGCAGCTCCGAGACCGCCCAGGTGTTCTTCGACAACGTGCGTGTGCCGCAGCGCTATCGCATCGGCCACGAAGGCGCCGGTTTCATGATGCAGATGCTGCAGTTTCAGGAAGAGCGCCTGTTCGGCGCCGCCAACATGATCAAGGGCCTGGAGCACTGCGTCGACACTACCATCGACTACTGCAAGCAGCGCCACACCTTCGGCCAACCGCTGATCGACAACCAGGTCATCCACTTCCGCCTGGCCGAGCTGCAAACCGACATCGAGTGCCTGCGCGCACTGGTTTACCAGGCCACCGAGCAATACGTGAAGGGCCGCGACGTGACCAAGCTGGCGTCGATGGCCAAGCTCAAAGCCGGCCGCCTGGGCCGCGAAGTGTCCGACGCCTGCCTGCAGTACTGGGGCGGCATGGGCTTCATGTGGGACAACCCGGTGTCGCGCGCCTACCGCGACGTGCGCCTGGTCAGCATCGGCGGCGGCGCCGACGAAATCATGCTCGGCATCATCTGCAAGCTGATGGGCATCCTGCCAGGGAAAAAGAAAGGCTGACCTGCCACTCATCCCGTGCGGCGGGTTTCACCCGCCCTACACCGAGGCTATGCGATGAACGATCTGCCCCACTGCGAAACCCTGCTGCTGAATTACATCGGTGGCGTGCTGCACGTCACCCTCAACCGGCCGAACAGTCGCAACGCCATGAGCCTGGCCATGGTCAGCGAGCTGCGCGCCACCCTGGAGGCCGTGCGCCATGATCCGAACGTACGCGCCCTCGTTCTGCGCGGCGCCGGCGGCCACTTCTGCGCCGGCGGCGACATCAAGGACATGGCTGGCGCCCGCGCCAAAGGTGGGGACGCCTACCGCGAGCTGAACCGCGCCTTCGGTGCGCTGCTGGAAGAGGCCCAGGCCGCGCCGCAGGTGCTGGTTGCCGTGCTGGAAGGCGCCGTGCTGGGTGGCGGCTTCGGCCTGGCCTGCGTCTCCGACGTGGCCATCGCCGCCAGCGGCGCCAAGTTCGGCCTGCCGGAAACCACGCTGGGCATCCTCCCAGCGCAGATCGCTCCCTTCGTCGTGCACCGCATCGGCCTGACCCAGACCCGCCGCCTGGCCCTGACCGCCGCCCGCTTCGACGGCAGCGAGGCGCTGCGCCTGGGCCTGGTGCACTACTGCGAGCACGATGACGCAGCCCTGCAGCAGCGTCTGGACGAGACCCTGGAACAGATTCGCCAATGCGCGCCACAGGCCAACGCCCAGACCAAGGCCCTGCTGCTGGCTAGCGAACGTGAAGCACTCGGCCCGCTGCTCGACCGCGCTGCCGAGCAGTTCGCCGCCGCCGTGACCGGCACCGAAGGCGTCGAGGGCACCATGGCCTTCGTGCAGAAGCGCAAGCCGAAATGGGCACAGTAAAACTCCCCTCTCCCGCTTGCGGGAGAGGGGCTGGGGGAGAGGGTTTGGCCTTGCGCAGCCCCTCTCCCTAACCCTCTCCCCAAGGGGAGAGGGAATGAATTGACGTAACCCGGATGCCATCCGGAACAGACCATCCAGCTAGCACAGCAGGAGCACAGAGATGCCCGCATTCAACAAGATCCTGATCGCCAACCGCGGCGAGATCGCCTGCCGGGTGATGCGCACCGCCATCGAACTCGGCTACCGCACCGTGGCGGTGTACTCCGAGGCCGATGCCGACGCCCGCCACGTGCAGATCGCCGACGAAGCCGTGTGCATCGGCCCGGCGCAGGTCAACCAGTCTTACCTGCGCATCGACGCCATCATCGAAGCCGCGCGCAAGACCGGCGCCGACGCCATCCACCCCGGCTATGGCTTCCTCTCCGAGAACGCCGATTTCGCCCGCGCCTGTGAAGCAGCCGGCATCGTCTTTATCGGCCCGACCGTGGAAGCCATCCACCTGATGGGTAGCAAGCGCCTGTCCAAGATCGCCATGCTCGAAGCCGGCGTGCCCTGCATCCCCGGCTACGAAGGCGCCGCCCAGGATGACGACACCCTGGCCAGCGAAGCCGAACGTATCGGCTACCCGCTGATGATCAAGGCCAGCGCCGGTGGTGGTGGTCGCGGCATGCGGCAGGTAGCAGAGTCCGCCGAACTGCTGGGGCAGATCCGCACCGCCCGCTCGGAGGCGCAGAACGCCTTCGGCTCCGGTGAGCTGATCCTCGAACGCGCAGTGATCCGCCCACGCCACGTGGAGATTCAGGTGTTCGGCGACCAGCACGGCAATATCGTCTATCTCGGCGAGCGTGACTGCTCGGTGCAACGCCGCCACCAAAAGGTGGTCGAGGAAGCACCCTGCCCGGTGATGACGCCGGAGCTACGCAAAGCCATGGGTAAAGCGGCGGTCAAGGCTGCAGCTTCGGTCAACTACGTCGGCGCCGGCACCGTGGAATTTCTGCTCGACGCCAGCGGCGAATTCTTCTTCCTGGAAATGAACACACGCCTGCAGGTCGAGCACCCGGTGACCGAGCTGATCACCGGGCAGGATCTGGTGGCCTGGCAGATTCGCGTAGCCGAGGGCCAGCCCCTGCCGCTGCTGCAGGACGACATTCGCCTCACCGGCCATGCCATGGAAGTGCGCCTGTACGCCGAGGATTCGGCCGCCGGCTTCCTGCCGCAAACCGGCCAGGTGCTGCGTTGGGAGCCCGAGCTGCTGGCCGGTGTGCGCATCGATCACGGCCTGGTCGAGGGCCAGGCCGTCACGCCCTTCTACGATCCGATGCTGGCCAAGGTCATCGCCTACGGTGAAACCCGTGACGAAGCCCGGCGCAAGCTGGTACGCGCCGTCGAGCAGTGCGTGCTGCTCGGCGTCAACGGCAACCAGCGCTTCCTCGCCAACCTGCTCAAGAACCCGGAGTTCGCCGCTGGCAACGCCACCACGGCGTTCATCGCCGAGCACTTCGCGGATGACCCCAGCCTGCACCCTCATACCGCCAGCCTGGCCGAGCTGGCCATGGCTGCTGCCCTGCTCTACCAGGTCTCGGCCGATGCCCGTGCGCACCAACCTGGCCTGTCTGGCTGGCGCAGCGCCGGCAGTGCGCCCTGGCGTTTCGTTCTCAAGCAGGGCGAGCACAAGCACGCCGTGGAGCTGGACGTGCTCGCCAGCGGCGCCCAAGCGCACCTTTGCGTGCGTCGGGGCGAAGAACAGCTGTCCCTGCGCCTGCTGGCCAGCGACGGTCGCTGGCTGACCCTGGAATTGGACGGGGTGCGCCGCCGCCAGGCTTACCACATCGAAGGCGAACGCCTGCGGCTGTATGGTGAGCATGGCAACCTGGAATTAGTGGATGTCACCCACGAGCCGGCCGGCGGCCAGAACACCGCCAGCAGCGGCGCGGTGAAGGCACCGATGGATGGCGCCATCGTCGACGTACTGATCGCCGAGGGCGCCAGCGTGAGCAAGGGACAACTACTGGTGGTGCTGGAAGCGATGAAGATGGAGCACCCGCTCAAGGCTGGCGTCGACGGCATCGTTCGCCGCGTCGGCGTGAGCCAGGGCGACCAGGTGAAGAATCGCCAGTTGCTGGTGGAAATCGAAGCTGTAGGGGCCTGAAATATCGCTGTGGGAGGGGCTTTAGCCGCGACGGAAACTCACAATTAGAGTCCCTCCTCCCTCATAACAACAATACCGGAGCACGCCCATGTCACTTTCCGGCAAGACCCTGTTCATCACTGGCGCCAGCCGTGGCATCGGCCGCGAGATCGCCCTCAAGGCCGCCGCCGATGGCGCCAACATCGTCATTGCGGCCAAGAGCGCCGAGCCGCACCCAAAACTCGAAGGCACCATCTTCAGCGTCGCCGCCGAGGTCGAAGCCGCTGGCGGCAAGGCGCTGGCACTGCAGCTGGACGTGCGCGACGAACAGGCCGTGGCGGCGGCCATGGCCCAGGCCGCCGAGCATTTCGGCGGCATCGACGCCCTGGTTAACAACGCCGGGGCGATCAAGCTGGTGGGCGTGGAGAAACTCGAACCCAAGCGTTTCGACCTGATGTACCAGATCAACACCCGCGCGGTGATGGTCTGCAGCCAGGCGGCCCTGCCCTATCTCAAGCAAAGCGCGGGCGGGCACATCATCAGCCTCTCGCCGCCACTCAACCTAGACGCTAAATGGTTCGGCCAACACGGCCCCTACACCGTCACCAAGTACGGCATGAGCATGCTCACCCTGGGCATGAGTGAGGAGTTCAAGAAGTACGGCATCAGCGTCAACTCGCTGTGGCCGAAAACCATGATCGCCACCGCCGCCATCGAGTTCGAGCTAGGCAGCCGCGACGCCTTCAAGCGCGCGCGCACGCCGGCGATCATGGCCGACGCGGCCCACGCGATCCTGGCCAGCCAGGGCCGCAGCCTCACGGGGCGCCTGCTTATCGACGAGGACATCCTGCGCGAGCGGGGTGTCACCGATTTCGAGCAGTACCGCTTCGATCCCGCTGGCGGCAGCCTGGTGCCGGATCTGTTCGTCGATTGAGCACGGCTGGATACACCTCGCTGCCCTCTCCCATGCATGGGAGAGGGCTGGGGAGAGGGAATACCATTTCAACTTCGTAGCCCGGATCCGCAGGGTGCGCCGTCGTGCGCACCGGGGTATCAGCTCTCGATACGCGAGCGAAACAATTCCTGATGCTCGCGGCACTGCTTGGCCGCCAGCAGGAACACGCCGTGCCCGCCACGCTGGAAGTCGAGCCAGGTGAAGTCCACTTCCGGGTATAGCGCTTCGACATGCACCTGGCTGTTGCCCACCTCGACGATCAGCACACCACGCTCGGTGAGGTGGTCGGCCGCCTCAGCCAGCATGCGCCGTACCAGATCCAGACCGTCAGCGCCGCAGGCGAGGCCTATCTCCGGCTCGTGCTGGTATTCGGCAGGCATGTCGGCGAAATCTTCGGCGTCGACATAAGGCGGGTTGGAGACGATTAGGTCGAAACGCTGCCCGGGCAACCCGGCGAAACCGTCGCCCTGCACGCAGTAAACGCGCTGCTCCAGGCCGTGGCGCTCGATGTTGAGGTTGGCCACCTCCAGCGCGTCGAACGATAGATCGGCCAGCACTACTTCCGCTTCGAGGAATTCGTAGGCACAGGCGATACCGATGCAGCCGGAGCCGGTACACAGGTCGAGAATGCGCGCCGGTTCGGTCGGCAGCCAGGGAGCGAAATGACGGTCGATCAGCTCGGCAATCGGCGAGCGTGGCACCAGCACACGCTCATCAACCACGAAGGGCAAACCGCAGAACCAGGCCTCGCCCAGCAGGTAAGCAGTAGGAACACGTTCTTCGATTCGGCGCTGGAGCAACGCCTGCAAGTGGGCGTGCTCGTCGTCTTCCAGGCGGCAATCGAGGTAGGCGTCGGAGATTTCCCAGGGCAGGTGCAATGCGCCGAGCACCAGTTGGCGCGCCTCGTCCCAGGCGTTGTCGGTGCCGTGGCCGAAGAACAGTTGCTCGGCCTGAAAACGGCTGACGGCCCAGCGGATGTAATCACGCAGGGTGCGTAAACGGGTAGTGAGAGCGGTCACGGGCGGCCTCCGGATGAAAAGTGCGGAAGTTTAGCCCAGTGCAGGTAGCTAGCGCATGAACGTAGGATTAACGAGCGCTCACGAGCCTTTATGTTTCTTGCGTTCCGCATCCTCGTCGGGGCGGCGCAACTCGCGCAGCACTGCGGCCGATACGGCGATGGAGAACAAAAGCCAGAAATGCGGGGACAACTGCGACAAGAGCGACATGGCAACTCCTTTTGCGTACGACCCTGACTCCTTCGGGGCAGTTCCGATTCTGCTCTCGCAGCATGCCCTGAGCAAGTATTGGCGCAGATAGAGGTTCACAGACCGCTCTGGCCAGCGGACAATGGCAAATCATCACCATCAGCCAGGAGCCCGAGATGTCCCATCCGCAAACCATGTTCCAGCTCACCGGCCGTGGCCACGCAGCGGCCAGCCTGAGCAATGCGACCTTGCTGATCATCGATGCCCAGGAAGAATACCGCAGCGGCGTACTGGCACTTCCCGGCCTGGACCCGGCACTGGCGGAGATCGCCAGCCTGCTGGCAGCCGCCCGCGCCGCCGGCACCGACATCGTTCACGTCAAGCACCTTGGCATCCCGGGCGGCCTCCTCGACCCCAGCGGCCCACGCGGTCGTCATCTGCCGGAGGCAGCGCCACTGGCAGGCGAAATCGTGGTGGAAAAACGCCTGCCCAACGCCTTTGCCGGCACCGAGCTGCATGATCGCCTGCAGGCACTCGGCCACCTGGACCTGATCGTCTGCGGCTTCATGACCCACTCCAGCGTCAGCACCACCGTTCGCGCCGCCAAGGACTATGGCTACCGCTGCACTCTGGTCGATGCCGCCTGCGCTACCCGTGACCTGCCCGCACCGGATGGCAGCGTGATTGCCGCCGCCGAAGTGCACCGCATCGAGATGATCGCCTTGGGCGATAACTTCGCCACCCTGGTGCCGCACGCCAAGTCGCTGGTGTGAAAGCGGTAGCAGTCTTGCCTGTGCTGCGGAACCTGAGTGCGACCAGCCGGTCATACCGCCGATAAACCAAAGGAAATCGGAATGAAGCTGTCCGACGATTTCGATGCACGCCGCCTGCGCCCGCGCCAGCCGAGAAACTGGCGCCTGCGTATCGGAGCCGGCCTGGGCGCCCTGCTCGCCGCCTTCGGTATTCTCCTGGCGATGGCCGGCGTCGCCTCGCTGGCGGGTCGTGCGCCAGTGCTGGGCGCGCTCAACGACTCCGCCGGCGAGGCTATCGTCCTGCTGTTATTCGGTCTGTTCCTGTTGTGGGCCGGCATCGCATTCTGGCGTCGCTGCCGCAGACGCCTGCGTCGCCCCAGCGATTTGAGCCTATCGCCGTCGCTGATGAAAAAGCGCGACTGATCAGCCGAAAACACAGCGCGTGTAACTAGAATTGAAGATCGCCCGCAAGCGGGCTCCTACAAATTCGTCTTTCTACGCTTACACCGCTGGCATTTGGGTAAAATGCTCGCCTGTTTCGCGGAGCCACCGATGCAAGACGACGACTTTTCCCTGTTCCAGGCCGAGCTGCGCGGCGTCAAGCCGATCAAGCACGACCGCGCCGATACCGGCAAACCCAAAACTGACCGTAAACAGTTCAACACCCTGCGCCAGGCTGCGACCATCAGCCAGGGCGAGATCAAGGTGGATGGCCTGTCTGATCAGTTCGTCATCGACGTGGGCGCCGAAGACCCGTTGTACTGGGCTGGTAACGGCGTGCAGGACGGCCAGATGCGCAAGCTCAAGCTGGGCCAGATCCCCTTCGACGGCAGCCTCGACCTGCACGGCATGAGCGTCGAGAAGGCGCGTGACACACTGTGGGAGTTTCTTGCCGAAGCCACCAAACTGGAGATCCGCTGCGTGCGCGTCACCCACGGCAAGGCGGTGCGCATGGACGGGCGCAAGCCGATGATCAAGAGCCACGTGAACACCTGGCTACGCCAGCACCCGCAAGTACTGGGCTTCAGCTCCTGCGTCGCCAAACACGGCGGTACTGGCGCGGTGTACATCATCCTCAAGCGCACCATGATGGATGGTCGCGACGAGTAATCAGAGAACCTGGCACTCTTGCCAGGCCCCTGTCGGCGCCCTACCCTGCGCCCATTCGATACCCAACAGGATTTTCCATGTCCCTGGAACAACAGTACACCGCGATCCTTGGCCAACTTGGCGAGGATGTTTCCCGCGAAGGCCTGCTGGACACGCCCAAGCGCGCCGCCAAGGCCATGCAGTACCTCTGCCGTGGCTACCAGCAGACGCTGGAAGAGGTCACCAATGGCGCGCTGTTCAGCTCCGACAACAGCGAGATGGTGCTGGTAAAGAACATCGAGCTGTACTCGCTGTGCGAGCATCACCTGCTGCCGTTTATCGGCAAGGCCCACGTCGCCTATATCCCTAACGGCAAGGTACTCGGCCTGTCCAAGGTGGCACGCATCGTCGACATGTACGCCCGCCGCCTGCAGATCCAGGAAAACCTCAGCCGACAGATCGCTGAAGCGGTCGAGCAGGTCACCGGTGCCCTCGGTGTGGCGGTGGTCATCGAAGCGCAGCACATGTGCATGATGATGCGCGGCGTGGAGAAGCAGAACTCCTCCATGGTCACCTCGGTGATGCTCGGCGAATTCCGCAGCAACCCGGCGACCCGCGGCGAATTCCTCAATCTGGTTCGCTGATTCCCGCTCAAGACGACGGCCGCTCACTTCGGTGAACGGCCTTCGCCGCTTAACGCAAAAGTCGCGTAGCAACGCCTTCCTCGATGACCCTTCTCCCTTCGGGAGAAGGTGGCGCGAAGCGCCGGATGAGGGTGGGCAGGCCGCAAAGATCATTTGGAGTGCCGCCCGCGGCATGCCCGTTCAGGAGTTAGAAAAATGTTGCTCAAAGCCCTTCGTATCGGCCTGGGTCAGCTCGTCGTGTTCGCCGACTGGGTCAGCCGTCCGCGCAAGCTCAAGCGCAGCCCCGAGGCGCAAGCCGAAGTCGAGCGTGCCACGGCCAATCTGGCGCTGTACCAGTTCCGCGCCTGCCCGTTCTGCGTCAAGGTGCGCCGCACCCTGCACCGTCTGAACCTGCCGGTGCAACTGCGCGACGCCAAGAACGACGCCGAACACCGGCAGGCACTGGAGCAGCACGGCGGCCGCATCAAGGTGCCGTGCCTGCGCATCGAGGAAAACGGTCAGAGCACCTGGCTGTACGAATCCAAGGCGATCATCGCCTATCTGGATCAGCGCTTCGCTGGCTGAAGCCGAGCTTTTCGTAGGAGCCGGATTACCGGCGATGTCTCCGTAAAGGATTGCCGGCAAGCCGGCTCCTACAGATTCAGAATCAACACCTGAACTTCGTCCAGGCCTGCAGGCTCTCGACGATCCGGCACTGGTTTTCGCGGCTAAAGCCGCTCCTACAAGATCGGCGTATCTTCGCCTGTATCTGTAGGAGCGAGCTCTGCTCGCGACCAGCTCCCTAAAGGTCGATGCCGTATGCCTTGAGCTGGTCGAGGAACTGCGCCTCGTCCAATACCTTCACCCCCAGCTCGCTAGCCTTGGCCAGCTTCGAACCGGCACCAGGCCCTGCGACGACGCAATGTGTCTTGGACGATACCGAGCCGGCCACCTTGGCGCCCAGGCTCTCCAGCTTTTCCTTGGCGACGTCGCGACTCATCACCTCCAGGGTGCCGGTGAGCACCCAGGTCTGGCCAGCCAGTGGCAGGCCCTCAGCGACTTTCTTCTCACTTTCCCAGTGCATGCCGAAAACGCGCAGTTGCTGCTCGATGGCCCGCGCCAGCTGGGCGTTTTCAACATTGTCGAAGAACTCACGCACGGCCTTGGCCTGCTTCTCCGGCAGGGTCTGGCGCATGTCCAGCCAATCGCCGCGAAGCACGCCCTCCAGGCTGCCGAAACGCTCGGCCAGCTTCTGCGCCGCACCTGGGCCAACGCTGGGAATATTGAGCTTGTCGAGCATGCCGCCGAGGGTAGCGATGGCGGTGAACTCGGCGTTCAGCTCGCCCTCTTCCTGCAGTTGTAGACCGCACTCGCCCAAGAGAGCGTTGATCACCTGCTGGTTGTGCTCATCCTCGAAGAAGCTGTGGATCTCGTGCGCGACTTCCAGGCCAATATCCGGCAAATAGGTCAGCACTTGCGGCAGCGCCTTGCGCACACGCTCCAACGAGGCCAGGGAGCGCGCCAGCACCTTGGCGGTTTCCTCGCCTACATCGGGAATCCCCAGGGCGTAGATAAAGCGCGCCAGGGTCGGCCGCTTGCTGTCACTGATAGCCGCCAGCAACTTGTTGCTGGACACCTCGGCGAAGCCTTCCAGACCGATGATCTGCTCGAAGGTCAGTTTGTACAGGTCGGCTGGCGACGCGATCAGCTTCTCGTCCACCAGTTGCTCGATAGTCTTGTCGCCGAGGCCTTCGATATCCATGGCGCGGCGCGAGACGAAGTGGATGATCGCCTGCTTGAGCTGCGCCTGACAGCTCAGGCGACCGACGCAGCGATACACCGAGCCTTCGCTTAGCGACTCCTTGCCCTTGCTGCGCTTGACCAGTTGTGTGCGCTCCACGGCTGAACCGCACACAGGGCATTGCTCGGGGATATGCACCGGGCGCGCATTCTCCGGGCGACGCTCGGGCACTACTGCCATCACCTGCGGGATCACGTCGCCGGCGCGGCGGATGATCACCGTGTCACCGATCATCACGCCGAGGCGCGCCACTTCATCCATGTTGTGCAGGGTTGCATTGGCTACCATCACTCCGGCCACCTTGACCGGGTTGAGCCGCGCCACAGGCGTGACGGCGCCGGTACGGCCGACCTGAAACTCCACGTCCAGCAGCTCGGTCAGCTCTTCCTGCGCAGGGAACTTGTGGGCAATGGCCCAATGCGGGGTGCGCGCACGAAAGCCCAGTTGCTGCTGGTCCTCGATGTTGTTGACCTTGAACACCACGCCATCGATGTCATAGGCCAGGCTCATTCGGCGCTGACCGATGTCGCGGTAGTAATCCAGACAGGCCTCGACGCCCTTGGCCAGCTTCAGCTCGCGACTGATAGGCACGCCCCAGGCCTTGAGCTGTTGCAGCATGGCTACCTGGGTACCCGGCAGTTCGCCGCTAACCTGGCCGACGCCGTAGCAGCAGAACTCCAGTGGGCGGCTGGCGGTAATTTTCGGGTCGAGCTGACGCAGGCTGCCGGCAGCGGCGTTGCGTGGGTTGGCGAAAGTCTTGCCACCGCTCTCGGCCTGCCGCGCATTGAGCTCCTCGAAACCGGACTTGGGCATGAACACCTCGCCGCGCACTTCCAGCACCTGCGGCCAGCCCTCGCCCTGTAGTTTGAGCGGCACATTGCGAATGGTGCGTACGTTGCTGGTGATGTCTTCGCCGGTGCTGCCATCGCCGCGCGTGGCACCACGCACCAACTGGCCATTCTCGTAACGCAGGCTGACGGCCAGACCGTCGAGCTTGGGTTCGCAGCTGTATTCGATCTCGGCACCGCCGCCGAACAGATCACCGCCCGGCACGCCAAGGCCGTTCTGCACACTGCGGTCGAAGGCACGCAGGTCGTCTTCCTCGAAGGCGTTGCCCAGGCTAAGCATCGGCACTTCGTGACGCACCTCGCCGAAGGCGCTGAGCGCCTCACCGCCGACGCGCTGGGTCGGGGATTCTGGTGTGACCAGCTCAGGGTGATCAGCTTCCAGCGCCTGCAGTTCGCGGAACAGGCGATCGTACTCGGCGTCGGGTACGCTCGGCTCGTCCAGCACGTAGTAACGGTAGTTGTGCGCGTCCAGTTCGTTGCGCAGTTCGGAAATACGTTGGGCGGCGTCGGTCATGCTCGGTCTCTCAAACGAAAAGAGCAGCCTCGGCTGCTCTTTTGCAATGCACTGATGTTTCAGCGTTTCTGGGTCAGCTGCCGACGCTCGAATTCAACGATGCGCTGGCGGTAATGCTCGATGGTCTGCGCGGTCATCACGCTGCGCTGGTCGTCCTTCAGCTCGCCGCCCAGCTCGTGGGCCAGTTTGCGCGCGGCAGCGACCATCACGTCAAAGGCCTGCTTGGGATGACGCGGGCCGGGCAGACTGAGGAAGAAGCTAACAGCGCGGGTGCTGAAGCCTTCAATGTCGTCCAGATCGAAGGTACCCGGCTTGAGAGCGTTGGCCATGGAGAACAGCACTTCGCCATTGCCAGCCATGCTTTCGTGGCGATGGAAAATATCCATCTCGCCGAAGCGCAGGCCACTTTCGAGGATGTTCTGCAGCAGAGCTGGGCCCTTGAAACCGAAATCATCGCGGGCGACCACGTTGATCACCAGCACCTCTTCCACCGGCGCGGCATCTGCAGCTGGCTTGGCGGCTTTCTTCGGTTCGACGGGTTCGTCATCGACCGGATTGAGCAGAGTCGGCACCGGCTCATCGACGGCCAGATTGAGGTCGCCTTGCTGCGGCTCGTTGCGCGGACGACGCGGCAGGTCCTTGGCAGTCATCGACGGCAGTTCGTCTTCGTCCAGCTGCGGCTCGTGGTCGCGATTGACCACGCGCGGCGGGCTGAGAAGGTCCGGGTCACTGTCGTCATCAGGCATGTTGGCGAAACTGCGGTCGAGCTTGAACTTGAGCCTGCCCTTGCCACCGCGCATACGGCGCCAGCCGTCGAAAAGAATGCCAGCGATAACGATGATGCCAATAACGATCAGCCACTCGCGCAGACCGAATTCCATGAAATACCTGACCCTTAATAATTCTGGTGAAAAAAAGATCCAATCAACCGGATCACAACTCAACTATAAAACGCGACGCCAACTTGATGTTCTATCTGACGTTTTCCGCGTGTAACAAAAGTGGGCAATAAGCTAGCACGACGAAAGGCAACTTTACACAGGGAGCCACACAAGGTTTTGCCTATATTCAGTTAATCTCGCGGCGCTCTGCCATCACGCCTCCACCATCGCCAGCGCCTCCTCGACATCCACTGCCACCAGGCGCGAACAACCCGGCTCGTGCATGGTAACCCCCATCAGTTGATCGGCCATTTCCATGGCGATCTTGTTGTGGGTGATGTAGATGAACTGCACCGTCGCCGACATCTCCTTGACCAGCCGCGCATAGCGCCCGACGTTGGCGTCGTCCAGCGGTGCATCCACTTCGTCCAACATGCAGAACGGCGCCGGATTGAGCTGGAAGATGGAAAACACCAATGCCAAAGCAGTCAACGCTTTCTCTCCACCGGAGAGCAAATGAATGGTGCTGTTCTTCTTGCCCGGAGGCCGCGCCATGATGGTTACACCGGTATCGAGTAAATCTTCGCCGGTGAGTTCCAAATAAGCGTTGCCGCCACCGAAAACTTTTGGAAAGAGTGCCTGCAAACCGCCATTGATCTGATCGAAGGTGTCCTTGAAACGATTGCGCGTTTCCTTGTCGATCTTGCGGATGACGTTCTCAAGGGTTTCCAGCG
This sequence comes from Pseudomonas sp. NY15364, assembly GCF_048068235.1. Taxonomy (NCBI): domain Bacteria; kingdom Pseudomonadati; phylum Pseudomonadota; class Gammaproteobacteria; order Pseudomonadales; family Pseudomonadaceae; genus Pseudomonas; species Pseudomonas sp. NY15364. Next base: position 88,170 of record NZ_JBLUPX010000014.1, read on the forward strand.
CCTCGACCAGGTCGGCGTCCTGAGCATCCAGATAGCGCTTGCGCTCGGACTGCTGCTGATACTCGTCGATAGCCGCCAGGTTGATCGGCCCGAGACGGGCAATACGCGCGGCCATGCGCTCCAGCTCTTCTTCCCAGGCGCTTTCCGTGGCCTCGGCCGGCAGCGTGGCGATCACCCCGTGCAGGTCGTAATTGTCCTCGGCGAGCTGGTCGGCCAACGCCTTGCGCCGTACGTTGAGCGACTGCCAGTCCATGCGCTGTTGCTCCAGCTGGCTGCGCAGCAGTTGCGCCTGCTGCTCGGCCTGAGTGCGGCGTTTCTCGGCATCACGCAGCTCGCGGTCGGCATCTTCCAGCGCCAAACGCGCCTGACGCAGCTCGTCGTCCACCGCCATACGCCGTTCGAGCAGCTCTTCTAGCTTGATGCGCAGCTCTTCCAGCGGCGCCTCGCCCTCTTCCAGGTTCAGCGACAACTGCTCGCGCCGCTCATGCAGGCGCTCGGCCTGCATCTCCAGGCGCTCCAGCGCCTGACGGGTGGAATCGTGCTGCGCCTTGAGCGAACCGACGCGCACCGCCAACTGGTGCGCATGATCCTTGTGCTGGCGGGCTTCCTGTCGCACACGGTCGAGGCGCTCGCGCAGGTTGTCGCGGCTGGCCAGCAGGCTTTCGCGCTGCTCGTTATCCAGCGCCATGGCATCCAGTGCGTCCTGCAATTGCAGGCGCGACTCGCCCAGTTGTTCCTGCTCGATCTCGCGCTGCTCGGCGGCCTCCTGCAGCTCGTCCTGCAGACGGCGGCGGCGCAAGCCCAACTGCTCGGCCTTGGCCTGGCTCGCGGACAGCTTGGCTTTCAGCTCAGCCAGCTGGCGCGCCAGTTCCTGGCCCTGACGGCGCTGCTGCTCGCGTTGCTCTTCTTGACGACGTTGATCATCACGCAGCGCCAGCAGGCGCTCATCCAGTTGCGCCAGGGCCGCTTCACGCTCTTCGCGCTCCAGTTGCAGACGTTCCAGCTCCTGGCCACGCGCCAGCACGCCACTGTCGGCTTCAGCAGTACGGCGTACGCGCAGGAAGTGTCGGCCGACCCAGTAGCCGTCGCGGCTGATCAGGCTTTCGCCGTCCACCAGTTGCGCACGGGCTGCCAGCGCCTGCTCCAGCGATTCGACCGGGCGCACGCCGGCTAGCCAGGGCGACAGGTCATGGCTCGACTCGATCTTGTCCAGCAAGCTGCCGGCACGCCGCACACCACCCGAAGCCGGGCTGGCCAAGCGCAGCTCGCCCTGCTCCAGCGCAGAGAAATCCAGGCCGACGAAATCATCCAGCAGCACGGCTTGCAGGTCGGCACCGAGCACGGTTTCCACCGCCAGCTCCCAGCCGGACTCGACGCGCAGGCCCTCGGCCAGACGCGGACGCTGCAGCAGGTTCTGCTCGCGCAGCCACTCGCCAGCGCCCTGCCCCGGATCGAGCGCAGCCTGTTGCAGCGCTTCCAGCGAGGCCAGGCGACCGTTCAGCCGTTGCAGCTCGCCTTGCGCCTGCTGCTGGGCCTGACCGGCCTGCTGCAGTTCCTCGCGCAGATGCTGCAGGCGCTCGGCCTGCTGTTCTTCGGCCAGTTGCAGCGCTTCATGCTCCAACTCACCGGCAGCGAGCTGTTCGTTCAATTCGAGAATGGCGGCGTCTTCGGGATCGGCCGCCAGTTGCTGCAATTCTTCGTTGAGGCGGCGCTGGCGTTCGGCCAGACGCTCCAGGCTCTGCTCCAGCTGGGCGATGCGCGATTGCTGCACTTCGGCCTGGCGGCGCGGTTCGGCGCTGCGCTGGTTGAAGCCGTCCCACTGCTCCTGCCAGCCGTGCATGGCGGCTTCGGCCTCTTCCAGACTGGCAGCGGACTCTTCGGCGGCAGCCGCAGTCATCTCTTGCTCGGGCAGTAGCATCTCCAGCTCTTCACCCAGAGTGGCAAGCAGAGTGCGGTCGTGCCTCAGGTGCGATTCGGTTTCCAGACGCGCCTTTTCCGCCTCGCGCAAATCGTCCTGCAACTGGCGCAGGCGCTGTTGGCCGTGCTGGATGCTCTGCTCGACGCGGGCGATATCGCCGCCCACGGAATAGAAGCGGCCCTGCACCAGGTTGAAGCGCTCGGAGAGTTCATGGTGACCGTCGCGCAGGCGCTCGATGCTGGCATCGGCGCTGCGCTGTTCGGCCACCAGGGCCTCGAAGGCCACCTCCTGGTCGCCGATCACCTGCTCGCGGCTGCCCACCTGCTGGTTCAGCCCCTGCCAGCGCAGTGCCAGCAGTTGTGCCTTGAGCTGGCGCTCCTCGGCCTTGTATTCCTGGTACTTCTCCGCCGCCTGGGCCTGACGGTGCAGGCGTTCGAGCTGGCGCTCCAGCTCTTCGCGCAGGTCGGTCAGACGTGCGAGGTTTTCCTGGGTGCGGCGGATGCGGTTCTCGGTCTCGCGGCGGCGCTCCTTGTACTTGGAGATGCCGGCGGCTTCCTCGATGAAGTTGCGCAGTTCCTCGGGCTTGGCCTCGATCAGCTTGCTGATCATGCCCTGTTCGATGATCGAGTAGCTGCGCGGACCCAAGCCGGTGCCGAGGAAGATATCGGTGATATCGCGGCGGCGGCATTTGGTGCCGTTGAGGAAGTAAGTGTTCTGCCCGTCGCGGGTGACCCGGCGGCGAATGGAAATCTCGGCGAAGGCGGCGTATTCACCCACCAGCGAGTTGTCGCTGTTGTCGAAGATCAGCTCGATCGAGGCCTGGGTCACCGGTTTACGGGTGTTGGAGCCGTTGAAGATGACGTCGGTCATCGACTCGCCCCGCAGGTTCTTCGCCGAGCTTTCGCCCATCACCCAGCGCACGGCGTCGATGATGTTCGATTTGCCGCAACCGTTGGGCCCGACCACCGCCGCCATGTTGCTGGGAAAGCTTACAGTCGTCGGATCGACGAAGGACTTGAAGCCCGCCAGCTTGATGCTCTTCAGGCGCATCTGGGCTTATCGCTCGGCCAAAGTCGCCAGCACCAGCTGGCAGTTGTGCTCGCCATAAGCCTGCAGCACCTCGCGGGCACTCACTGGGTCGCGGGCGATGATCGCCTGCAGCAGGCTGGCGAAGGTATTCATGAACTGGCCCATCTCGCCTTTGCGCCGCTCCAGCGCCAGGTGGTAGGTGCGACTGATGGCCGGCAGCAGATTTTCCAGGGTTTCCTGCAGATAGGGGTTGTCGGCGAAGGGAAAGGCGGCGCGCATCACGTCGAAGCTGTTCTCGACAAAGGCGCTGATATCGTCGCGCTCGAGGCTGTCCTGCAGGCGATTTTTGATCTCGATGAACGGCGCCAGATCGGCCTCCACCTGCCAGCGTTCGATCACCGCCCGGGCCAGCATGGCGTACAACTCGATGCTCAGCGCATAGAGGCTGGTGACGTGGTGCGGGGTCAGTTCGCTGACCTGGGCACCGCGGCGCGGCAGGATCACGATCAGGTGGCGGCGCTCGAGAATGAGCAGGGCTTCGCGTACCGAACCACGACTGACGTTAAGGGCCTGGGTGACTTTCTGCTCCTGAATGCGCTCACGTTCCTTGAGCTCACCGCGAATGATGCGCTCGGCCAGGTAATGCGCAATTTGCTCGGCGAGGCTGTCCAGGGCCTTGAACGTCATGACATTCCTTATTTACGTCGATCCAGGGGCAGGCGGTCGAGTCTGAGAGCCCCGCCACGGCTGGGCGGGAGCAAGAAAATCTGGCGGCGAGTGTACCACAGGGCGCATCCGGGCCAAGCGTACGGCATGACACTTGCTGCACGAATCTCGGAGCGCCCTGCAAGGCGGAAGCCATCAAGCAGAATGGCCAGACTCACGGATCATGCTGCCAGAAATAGACTGACTTTCAGGTCAGAAATTTATTGACCCAAAAGTCAGAAAACCCTAGATTGCCTCCATGACCAATCTCGCCCGGGCCTTGCAGTGCACGCAGATCACCCGGCGAGCCACCGATTCATAACAATAAAATGCCTGGAGGTCGTCCTTGATCCAGTTTTTACTCAACCGGGAGCTGCGCACAGAGCATGTCCTGGACCCCAACGTCACCGTGCTCAACTACCTGCGTGAGCACGTCGGCAAAACCGGAACCAAGGAAGGCTGCGCCTCCGGCGACTGCGGTGCCTGCACCGTTGTGGTGGGCGAGCTCGAGGGCGAGCGCGTACGCTACCGCACCCTCAATTCCTGCCTCACCTTCGTCTCAAGCCTGCATGGCAAGCAACTGATCACCGTCGAAGACCTCAAGCACCAGGGCAAGCTGCACAGCGTGCAGCAGGCGATGGTCGACTGCCATGGCTCGCAGTGTGGCTTCTGCACCCCGGGCTTCATCATGTCGCTGTTCGCCCTGCAGAAGAACTCCACCGGGTACGACAAGGGCCAAACCATGGAGGCCCTGGCCGGCAACCTGTGCCGCTGCACCGGCTACCGCCCGATCATCGACGCCGCCGAACAGGCCTGCTGCCAGAAGCAGCCGGATCAGTTCGATGCCTTCGAAAGCGATACCGTGGCCCGACTCAAGAGCATCGCTCCGCGCGAGACGTCCGAGCTCAATAGCGGCGACAAGCGCTGCCTGGTCCCGCTGACCGTGGCCGACCTGGCCGACCTCTACGCCGCCAACCCTGAGGCACGCCTGCTCGCTGGAGGCACCGACCTGGCCCTGGAAGTCACCCAGTTCCACCGTGAATTGCCGGTGATGATCTACGTCGGCCATATCGAAGACATGAAGCGCATCGAAGTGACCGACAGCGCCATCGAGATCGGCGCTGCCGCGGCCCTGTCCGACTGCTACGAAGCGCTGTCGCGCGAATACCCGGACTTCGGCGAGCTACTGCACCGCTTCGCTTCCCTGCAGATCCGCAACCAGGGCACTCTGGGCGGCAACATCGGCAACGCCTCGCCCATCGGCGATGCCCCGCCGCTGCTGATCGCCCTCGGCGCGCAGATTGCCCTGCGCCAGGGCAACACCCGCCGCATCCTGCCGCTGCAGGACTACTTCCTCGATTACAAGGTGACTGCCCGTCAGGAAGCCGAATTCATCGAGAAGATCATCGTGCCGCGCGCCCAGGCCAATCAGGCGTTCCGCGCCTACAAGGTGTCCAAGCGCCTGGACGACGACATCTCCGCCGTCTGCGCGGCCTTCAACCTCACCATCGAAGAGGGTGTGGTCACCGAAGCCTGTATCGCCTTCGGTGGTATGGCCGCCATCCCCAAACGCGCCAGCGCCTGCGAAGCGGCCCTGGTCGGTTCGGCCTGGTATCCGGGCGTGATCGAACGCGCCTGCAACGCGCTGGCTGAGGACTTCACCCCGCTGTCGGATTTCCGCGCCAGCAAGGAATACCGCCTGCTCACTGCCCAGAACCTGCTGCGCAAGTTCTTCCTCGAGCAGCAGTCGCCCGAGATCGAAACCCGGGTTACCGCCTACGCGTAAGCGTGCAGTGAATTGATACGCCGCCGGCGCACCCGGAGGCATGCGAAGTTTTGGAGGCGAAGATGTCCAGTCATATCGAACACAAATCTCAGGAAGAGCTGGCCGCCCTGTTCCGCGCCGGCATGACCAGTGGCGTGGGCCGCAGCGTCAAGCATGAGAGCGCGGACAAGCACGTGTCCGGCGAAGCGGTCTATGTCGATGACCGCCTGGAATTCCCCAATCAATTGCACGTCTACGCGCGCCAGTCTGATCGCGCCCATGCGCGCATCCTGCGCATCGACACCAGCCCCTGCTACGAGATTCCGGGGGTGGCCATCGCCATTACCAAGGATGACGTGCCGGGCCAGCTGGACATCGGCCCGGTGGTCGCCGGTGACCCGCTGTTGGCCGACGGCAAGGTCGAGTACGTTGGCCAGGTGGTGCTGGCTGTAGCCGCCGACAGCCTGGAAACCGCCCGCAAGGCAGCGATGGCTGCCATCGTCGAGTACGAGGACCTAGAGCCGGTGCTCGATGTGGTCGACGCCTACCGCAAGAAGCATTTCGTGCTCGCCAGTCACACCCACCGCATCGGCGATTCGGCCAGCAAGCTGGCCAGCGCCCCGCGTCGCCTGCAGGGCACCCTGCATATCGGTGGCCAGGAACACTTCTACCTGGAAACCCAGATTTCCTCGGTGATGCCCACCGAAGACGGCGGCATGCTGGTCTACACCTCGACGCAGAACCCCACCGAGGTGCAGAAGCTGGTTGCCGAAGTGCTCGGCGTGCCGATGAACAAGATCGTCATCGACATGCGCCGCATGGGCGGCGGCTTCGGCGGCAAGGAAACCCAGGCAGCCGGCCCGGCGTGCCTGTGCGCAGTGATCGCGCACCTCACCGGCCGGCCGACCAAGATGCGTCTGCCGCGCATGGAAGACATGAGCATGACCGGCAAGCGTCACCCCTTCTACGTGGAGTACGACGTCGGCTTCGATGACGACGGCCTGCTGCATGGCATCGAGATGGACCTGGCCGGCAACTGCGGCTATTCGCCGGACCTGTCCGGCTCCATCGTCGACCGCGCCATGTTCCACTCGGACAACGCCTACTTCCTCGGCAACGCCACCATCAATGGTCATCGCTGCAAGACCAACACCGCCTCGAACACTGCCTACCGCGGCTTCGGCGGCCCACAGGGCATGGTCGCCATCGAGGAAGTGATGGACGCCATCGCGCGCAGCCTGGGCAAGGACCCACTGGAAGTGCGCAAGACCAACTACTACGGCAAGACCGAGCGCAACGTCACCCACTACCACCAGACCGTCGAGCACAACGTCATCCACGAGATGACCGCCGAGCTTGAGGAAAGCTGCGAGTACGCCAAGCGCCGTCGCGAGATCATCGAGTTCAACCAGAAAAGCCCGGTGCTGAAGAAGGGCCTGGCCATGACCCCGGTGAAATTCGGCATCAGCTTCACCGCCACCTTCCTCAACCAGGCTGGCGCGCTGATCCACATCTACACCGACGGTTCGATCCACCTGAACCATGGCGGCACCGAAATGGGCCAGGGCCTCAACACCAAGGTCGCGCAGGTCGTGGCCGAAGTGTTCCAGGTCGATATCGAGCGCATCCAGATCACCGCCACCAACACCGACAAGGTGCCCAACACCTCGCCCACTGCAGCCTCTAGCGGCACCGACCTCAATGGCATGGCGGCGAAGAACGCGGCCGAGACCATTAAGCAGCGCCTGGTGGAGTTCCTGGTGCACGAGTACAAGGTCACCCCGGAAGACGTCGAATTCCGTAACGGCCAGGTGCGCGTGCGCGATCACTTCCTGTCCTTCGAGGAGGTGATCCAGAAGGCCTACTTCGGCCAGGTCTCGCTGTCTTCGACCGGTTTCTACCGCACCCCGAAGATTTTCTATGACCGGGACCAAGCGCGTGGCCGCCCCTTCTACTACTACGCCTACGGCGTGGCTTGCGTGGAAGTGCTGGTCGACACCCTGACCGGCGAATATCGCATGCTGCGTGGCGATATCCTGCATGACGTCGGCGACTCGCTGAACCCGGCCATCGACATCGGCCAGGTCGAGGGCGCGTTCGTCCAGGGCATGGGCTGGCTGACCATGGAAGAGCTGGTGTGGAACGCCAAGGGCAAACTGATGACCAACGGCCCGGCCAGCTACAAGATCCCGGCCATCGCCGACATGCCCATCGACCTGCGCGTGAAGCTGGTGGAGAACCGCAAGAACCCGGAAGACACCGTGTTTCACTCCAAGGCCGTCGGCGAGCCGCCGTTCATGCTCGGCATCGCAGCCTGGTGCGCCCTGAAGGACGCAGTGGCGAGCCTGGCCGACTACAAGGTGCAGCCGCAGATCGACGCGCCGGCCACGCCTGAGCGCGTGCTCTGGGGTGTGGAGCAGATGCGCAAGCTGAAAGCACAGAGCAAGGCAGCCAGCACTGCCGAGGTCGAACCGGCCTGACCTGGCGCAGCCTCAGGCTGCCGCGGGAGGGGCTTTAGCCGCGACTGTCGCCGCTGCGACTGCAGGGAAGCAGGATGCCCGAGCCGAAAGCGCCTCCCACAGACCTGCGACTGCGAACAAATGATGAATGGGTGTACAACAATGACAAAACACACCGAACCGAATACACCACCCGCTCGCCCGGCACCAGAGCCGATTCTGGCCCCTTCGCCGAGCAACTGGCGCCTGCCGCGCCCGGGACAAACCACGCCTTCCTGGAGGCTGAGCAAATGAGCTGGATCAGCGCCCTCGCCGACCTGCAACAACAAGGTGAAGCCTGCGTGCTGGTGACCATCATCGAGGAACGTGGCTCGACGCCACGTAATGCCGGCTCGAAGATGGTGGTCACCGCCGAACGCATCTTCGAGACCATCGGCGGCGGTCATCTGGAATACAAGGCCATGGAGATGGCGCGCGAGATGCTCGCCAGCCGCAGCCAGGACACCCGCCTGGAGCGCTTCTCTCTTGGCGCCAGCCTTGGCCAATGCTGCGGCGGCGCCACCGTGCTGCTGTTCGAGCCCATGGGCCAGCCACAGGCGCAGATCGCCGTGTTCGGCGCCGGTCACGTCGGCCGCGCGCTGGTACCGCTGCTGGCCAGCCTGCCGTGCAAGGTGCGCTGGATCGACTCACGGGAGAACGAATTCCCCGAACACATCCCCGCTGGTGCGCAAAAGATCGTCAACGACGAAGTGGTCGACGAGGTGGAGAACATGCCGCCTGGTAGTTACTACATCGTCATGACCCACAATCACCAGCTCGATCTGGAGCTGACCGCGGCGATCCTCAAACGCGGCGACTTCGCCTACTACGGCCTGATCGGCTCGAAAACCAAGCGCGTCAAGTTCGAACATCGCCTGCGCGAACGCGGCTTCGAGGAAACGTTGATGGCACGCATGCGCTGTCCCATGGGCCTGGCCGAAGTGAAAGGCAAACTGCCGGTGGAAATCGCTGTATCCATCGCCGGCGAGGTGATCGCCACCTACAACGCAAGCTTCGGCCAGGACGTGAAGAAAGGCGAATCCAGCGTCGCCAAGCTGCTTCCGGCCTCACGCCGGTCCTGATCCGGGCCGCCACGGCCCGTAGGGTGTCGCGGGGCCGCCTAGGCTGCGCGCACCGTCCCTATTTTCCGGTGCGCATGGCTCACCCTACGCATGAGATTCGAATAATGAGCAACACCCGCAAAGCCTACCGCGCCGCCATCCTGCACAGCCTTGCCGACCCGGCCGTGGTCGGTGTCGAGCAGTCCTACCAGTACTTCGAGGACGGCATTCTGCTGATCGAGAACGGCAAGGTCGCCCAGGTTGGTGCAGCCGCCGAGCTGCTGCCCAAGTTGGCTGGCGTCGAGGTCCAGCACTACCGCGATGCGCTGATCACACCCGGTTTCATCGACACCCATATTCACTACCCGCAGACCGGCATGATCGCCTCCTACGGCGAGCAGTTGTTGGACTGGCTCAACACCTACACCTTCCCCACCGAGAAACAGTTCGAAGACAAGGCGCATGCCAGCGACGTGGCGGCGATCTTCCTCAAGGAACTGTTGCGCAACGGCACCACCACTGCCCTGGTATTCGGCAGCGTGCACCCACAGTCGGTGGATGCCTTCTTCGAGCAGGCCGACAAGCTCAACCTGCGTATGATCGCCGGCAAGGTGCTGATGGATCGCAACGCCCCGGACTACCTGACCGACACCCCCGAAAGCGGCTATGCCGAGAGCAAGGCGCTGATCGAACGCTGGCACGGCAAAGGCCGCCTGCACTACGCCGTCACCCCGCGCTTCGCCCCCACCAGTACACCGGAGCAGTTGGATCTGGCCGGTAAGCTGTTCGGCGAGTACCCGGACCTGTACATGCACACCCACATTTCCGAAAACAAGGCTGAGGTGGCCTGGGTCAAGGAGCTGTTCCCAGCACGCAAGGGCTATCTGGACGTCTACGACCACCACAAGCTGATCGGCCCGCGCGCAGTGTTCGCCCATGGCGTGCACCTGTGCGACGACGAGTGCAAGCGCCTGGCCGAAACCGGCTCGGCAGTGGCCTTCTGCCCGACCTCCAACCTGTTCCTGGGTAGCGGCCTGTTCGACCTGAACAAGCTGGAAGAACATGGCGTGCGCGTCGGTCTCGGCACCGACGTCGGCGCCGGTACCAGCTTCAGCCAGCTGCAATCGCTGAACGAGGCTTACAAGATCATGCAGCTACAGGGCAAGAAGCTCGATCCGTTCAAGTCGCTGTATCTGGCCACCCTGGGCGGCGCCAACGCGCTGTATCTGGACGACAAGCTGGGCAACTTCATGCCCGGCAAGGACGCCGACTTCCTGGTGCTGGACTACAACGCCACGCCACTGATCAGCTACCGCATGCAGCAGGCCAAGAGCCTGGAGGAGCGCCTGTTCGCCCTGACCATGCTTGGCGATGACCGCACCGTGAAAGAGACCTTCGCCGCCGGTGTATCGGTGCACCAGCGCGATTGAAGACGACGATCTACGCACCTCGTAGGAGCAGATTTATCCGCGATCAGGCTGTAGGCATGCTTGAAAGCTTCGCGGCTGAAGCCGCTCCTACACAAACGTGCCCTGCCTCAGCCACATAGTCTCCCCAACGAAAAAGCCCCGAGGCGCGAGCATCGGGGCTTTCTTGTTACATGCAGTCGGTCAGCGATTGGCAGCGCTGCGGCCGGGTTTCTTCTTGGTCTGCAGCAGGTGCGAGAACACCGCGTGCAGGTCGTCCGAGGCACTTTCCTCGTCCAGGTTGAGCTTGCTGTCGATGTGATCCATGTGATGCATCATCAGGTGCACCGCACTCTCGGCATCGCGCGCTTCGATGGCGTCGATCAGTTGATTGTGTTCGTCGTAGGAGCAATGCGAGCGGCTGCCGCTTTCGTACTGGGCGATGATCAGCGAGGTCTGCGACACCAGGCTGCGCTGGAAGCTTACCAGCGGCGCGTTGCGTGCAGCCTCGGCCAGCTTCAGGTGGAATTCTCCGGACAGACGAATACCGGCGCCCCGGTCACCGCGCGAGAAGCTGTCCTGCTCGTCCTTGACCATCTGCCGTAGCTCAGCCAGCTGCTCAGCGGTGGCGTGCTCGACGGCCAGCTCGGTGATGGCGCGCTCGACCAAACGGCGCGCATAGAAGATCTGCCGCGCTTCTTCGACGCTCGGGCTGGCCACTACCGCACCGCGGTTCGGGCGCAGCAGCACCACACCCTCGTGGGCCAAACGTGACAGGGCGCGACGAATGATGGTGCGACTGACGCCGAAGATCTCACCCAACGCCTCTTCGCTCAGCTTGGTGCCAGGCGCCAGACGCTGTTCGAGAATGGCATCGAAGATGTGGGCATATACGACATCGTCCTGAGTCCCGCTGCGGCTGCTTTTGCCCACGCGCGGCTGCTTCTTTAGAGGCTGCAATTGATCGTTCATTCTGGCTCGCGTCAATGAGAGTCGGCGACACTGCGACTCTACTGTGTTCTACCCGGTAGCTGACAAGCTCCGAGCGAAAAAACATCAGAAAAAATTGAGGCAATTGTACACAAGTCAATCAGTCATCACACCACTCGTTGTACGACTTCGCAGCTGAGCATCGTCCGAACCTCAGCCATGGCTCAACCCAGAACAACAAATTTTTTCCTTATATACAGCCGCCCTATCAGTTCATTAGTGGCTAAGGACCCGCTCAGGTCGCCACACCGACACTCGATCGGTTACTGCCACCGATCACGCAATAAACATATCTTATTGTTTTATATGAATTTTATTTAAATACCCGAGAGGATTTTCGCCAAATCCGCTCGCTTCTCAATCCGCGCGATCGACTGGTGCGATTAATGAACCACTAAAAACATTAATTGCATTTTTTGTATACAACAGCATAATCGCGCCTGAGTAGCTTCTTGACCGACAGGTCAACAACTTAGCCAGGAAGCACCGTCGAAAACACCGCCTGCCTCAGAGAGCATTGTTCATGTGCAACGCTCTGGGCGGTACACAACAAGAGAGATGAGGAGTACCCGCTGTGGAAAGCGTCAAACAAGAACAACACGCGAATCAACTGGCAAGCAGTGGTCTGCTCGACCGTTTCTTCAAACTGACCGAGCACCGCACCACCATCAAGACCGAGCTGCTGGCCGGCCTGACGACCTTCGTCACCATGGCCTACATCATCTTCGTCAACCCCAACATCATGGCTACCGCGGGCATCGATCATGGCGCGGCCTTCGTCGCCACCTGCATCGGTGCGGCGCTGGGCTGCTTCCTCATGGGCCTGTACGCCAACTGGCCGGTCGGCCTGGCGCCGGGTATGGGCCTGAATGCCTTCTTCACCTACACCGTCGTCGGCGAGATGGGTTACAGCTGGGAGATCGCACTGGGCGCCGTATTCATCTCCGGCGTGCTGTTCATGATCATGAGCCTGTCGAAGATCCGCGAGTGGCTGCTCAACAGCATTCCGATGAGTCTGCGCTTCGCCATGGGTGCCGGGGTCGGCCTGTTCCTCGGCCTGATCGGTCTGAAGACTGCCGGCATCGTTGTCGACAGCCCAGCTACCCTGCTGACCATGGGCTCGTTCGGCAACCCATCGGCGCTGCTCGCCGCTGTGTGCTTCCTGCTGATCGCCGTGCTCAGCCACCGCAACGTGTTCGGCGCCATTCTCTTCAGCATGCTCGGCGTCACCGCCATCGGCTGGGCCATGGGCCTGGTGGAGTACGGCGGCCTGGTGTCGATGCCGCCGAGCCTGGCGCCGACCTTCCTGGCCATGGACATTGCCGGCGCGTTCAACGTGGCGATGATCAGTGTGATCCTGGCCTTCCTTTTCGTGAACATGTTCGATACCGCCGGCACCCTGATGGGTGTGGCACACCGCGCCAACCTGGTGGACGAGGACGGCAAAATTCAGAACCTGTCCAAGGCGCTGAAAGCCGACTCCACCTCCAGCGTCGTCGGTGCCGTGGTTGGTTGCCCGCCGGTGACCAGCTATGTGGAAAGCGCTGCAGGCGTTGCCGCCGGTGGCCGCACCGGCCTGACCGCCATCACCGTCGGCTTCCTGTTCCTCGCCGCGATGTTCTTCGCCCCACTGGCCGGCATGATCCCCGCCTACGCCACCGCCGGCGCACTGATCTACGTGGCGATGCTGATGATGAGCGGCATGGCGCACATCGACTGGAAGGACCATACCGACACCATCCCGGCCATCGTCACCGTGGTGATGATGCCGTTGACCTTCTCCATCGCCAACGGCATCGCCCTGGGCTTCCTAACCTACGCCACGCTGAAGCTGCTCACCGGCCAGGCCGACAAGGTGTCGCTGAGCCTGTATGCCCTGTGCATCATCTTCATCGCCAAGTTCGCCTTCCTCTGACGACTAACACCAGGCGCTAAACGCCACCCCGGGCGTCCGGCGCTGATGGATGAAAACCGCCAGCTCAGCTATCGCGCCTTCAACGCCTGGGCCAACCGCCTGGCCTGGACGTTCAAAGCCGCGGCGTCGGCCATGGCGACGTGGTCGCAGTGATGCTGGAGAACCGCCTGGAATTACTGACGACCCTAGCTGCGCTGAGCAAGCTCGGCGTGATCGGCGCCCTGATCAACATCCCTTTTGAGCTACTGCTTGAACTCGAACTGCAGCTCGGCGCCTTCGATGGAATCCCAGTAGTCGTCCACTCGCTCATTGCTGATCAGCCGACCGCTGATCTGGAACGGGCTCTGGACTTCGGGTTTCTCGCCAAACAGCGGCGGCAGCACCGGCAAGAGTTCCTCGCGAGTTTCGCTTTCCAACGCCTGCTCGAACAGCTCCTGCGGCACACTGAGATCCAACGCCAGCTTCGATTCAGGCTCGGCAGGCTTGGGTTGTGGTGCCGCAGTAGGCTTGGGCTTCGCGGCAACAGGCGGCTTGGCAGGAGGCACGGGCTTGCTTTCGGCCACCTTGGCAGGCGGCGCAGGTTCGATAGGCTCGGGCTTGGCAACCTCGACAACGGGCGCAGGTGCTGCAACCACTGCCGGCTTTGGCTCAGGCTGCTGATCAGGCGCACGCTCACAGGCGCTCAGCCAACCCAAACACAGCAACAGTAAAATGGACTTACGCATCATGGGACAAGGGTAACTCGATCAGTAACGCGCCCATGCTCCTCCGCCTGGGCACGCCTGACAAGTCGCCTTACACGACTTTTACCCGGAAGCTCATTCGGCTGACGGCTCGTTAGCCAGATGTTCGAGTTCGGCCTCGATATCCAGTTGCGGATAATCGGCCTTGAGCTGCTCCAGAAACCGCTGCGCTTCCTCCTGCTTATTGGCCTTGCGCAGCTCCAGCAGACGCAGCAACGCCTCGCGTGGTTCGCTCTGGATCACCAATTCTGCCATCGGTGCAATTGCCGCCGTGCTGGCCATCGGTGCCTCCGCTATATCGGCAGAAGGCGCCTGGCTCCTCATCCGCTCCTGAGGGACAGCCATACGCGCCACCGACTCGTTCTCGGCAGCACGCTTGGCCGCCATCGGTGCCGGGGCTGGTGCAGCGGGGCTCATGGCCACGCTGGGCGGTACGGCATCGAAGGCATCTGGCGTCTGCTCCAGAGTGCGCCAAGTCAGGCTGACGCCAATCCCGACACAGGCCAGCCCGGCCACGGCCACCGACCAGCGCTGACGACCGCTGCCAAACAACCATTGATGCAGGCGCTGCGCCCAGCCAGATTCAGGCTTGTCGGCCTGACGCGCTTCACGGGCAGCCGCACTGGCCGCCGCCAGAATGCGCGCATCCAGCTCGGCCGAAGGTTCGCCGCTGCCATGGGCACGAAAATGCGCCAGCAACGCCGGCTCGTGGTCAAGAGGTTCTCGTTCATGGTTCATACGGACAACTCCTCGGTGGCCAACAGCCGGCGTAGCTTCTGCAAGGCATAGCGCAGACGGCTCTTGACCGTCTCGGCCGGCGTGCGGGTCAACTCGGCAATCTCGTTCAGTTCCAGGTCGCCATGGGCGCGCAGCAGGAACACTTCGCGCTGGTCTTCCGGCAGGTCGGCCAGTGCCGCCTGCAGCCGCTCACTGTCGCGACTGAGGCTCCACTGCTGCTCAGGGCTTGGCTGCGGGTCAGCCTGGGCGTGCTGGCCTTCATCGTATTCGTCATGCCCAGCCTGATGACGGCCCGTCTTGCGCCAGTGATCGATCAAGCGGTTGCGGGCGATCTGGTACAGCCAGGTCTTGAACAGCACCGACTCGCGCTGCTCGCTCTGGCTGCGCACCAGGCTCATCCAGGTTTCCTGAAACACCTCCTCGGCCAGTGCGTGATCGCCACACAGGTCGAGCAGGAAGCGGAACAGGCCCAGCCGATGGCGCTGGTACAGTTCGTTGAAGGCCGCGGCATCGCCGCGGCGATAACGCCGCAGCAAAGCGGCGTCGTCATCCATGAGGGGTGCGTTCACTGCTGAACTCGTGCTGGGTTGGAACCGGAAGTGTGCAGGCTCTGGGCGATTTCGGCCAGTTGGATGAACTCGCCACGCAGGCCGAAGCGATCCTCACCCTTGGCCGAGCGCGCCAGCGCGATGCTCTGCGCCAGATCGAAGTCGCTCGTGTAGCGCCCGTCCTTGAGCTGCTGGGCGAAGGCGGCTACCGCTGCCGCGAAGCGCAGGTCCTCGCTGGCAGCCGCAACCGGCTTGGCCTCGCCGCGTGCGATAGGCCGCTCCAACAGCCGGCTGGATGCTTCCCCTGGCGCCTTGTAGCGAATCCGCAGCCAGGCCAACTCGCCGCTCTTGTTCGCGGGCTGGGCACTGGCCTGATAGCGCAGCGGCTCCAGCCAGCCTTTACCTCCCGCCGGGACGATCTCGTACAGCGCGGTGACGGTATGCCCAGCGCCGATATCACCAGCATCGACCTTGTCGTTGCTGAAGTCCTCGCGCTTGAGCGCCCGGTTCTCGTAACCCAGCAAGCGATACTCGCTGACTTCGCTCGGGTTGAACTCAAGTTGCAGCTTCACGTCGCTGGCCACCGTGGCCAGGGTCGAGCTGAGCTGATCCACCAGCACCTTGCGCGCCTCGCGCAAATTATCGATGTAGGCGTAATTACCGTTACCAGCATCGGCCAGTTGCTCCATCAGACGCTCGTTGTAGTTGTCCACGCCAAAACCCAGGGTGGTCAGCGAGACGCCGCTCTTGCGCTTGTCGGCAGCCAGTTGCTTGAGGCTGTCGAAATCGCTGATACCGACGTTGAAGTCACCATCGGTGGCCAGCAGGATGCGATTGATGCCGCCATCGATCATGTGCTTGCTCGCCTGCTGGTAAGCCAACTGAATGCCCGACTCCCCTGCCGTCGAACCGCCAGCGCTGAGTTGATCGATCGCCGAACGAATCTTCGCCTTGTCGCTGCCGGGCGCGGAGTCCAGCACCACCTTGCTGTCACCGGCATAGGTGACCAGCGAGACGCGATCCTGCGGGCGCAACTGATCGACCAGCAATTTCAGCGTGCCCTGCACCATCTGCAGCCCTTCGCGGCGATGCATCGAGCCGGACACGTCGACCAGAAACACCAGGTTGGCTGGTGGTAGTTCGTCCACACTGCGATCCGACGCCTTGATGGCGATGCGCAGCAGGCGCGTCTGCGGGTTCCATGGTGTCACCGCCAGCTCGGTGCTAACGCCAAAAGGTACGTCACCCTGCGGCAACGGATAGGCATAGGGGAAGTAGTTGACCAGCTCCTCCAGGCGCACAGCGTCCTTCGGCGGCAGTTGCCCGCCGTTGAGGAAGCGCCGCACGTTGGCGTAGCTACCGGTATCGACGTCGATGCTGAAGGTGGACACCGGCGTTTCGGCAACGGCGAATACCGGGTTGTCGGCATAGGCCTGGTATTGCTCGCGCGACTCGTCACGGTAGCCCGGCGGCAGGACATCGGCGATGGGCGACGGCGCGTAAACAAGGGTCGACATGCGTTTCTGGCTGGCTGCGGCAGGCATCTCGGCGGCTACAGGCGCAGCCAGACGTTCACGGACGAGTTTCGCCGCCGGCTCCGAGTTGACCTGGGCTTCCGGCTCCGGGCCAGAGGCGCTGCAGGCGGCGAGCAACAGCAAGGTCCCCGCGGAAAAACCGACGGCGAATGGGCGAACGAGCAACGAGAAATAAACGGACATGGTGCACCTCCTGAGCAATGGCACGAGACCTTCGCTCAGGTAGACGCAGCCCTTCGATGAATCGGGTTAAAACGAGACGGACTTTTTAATCCTCCCAGGAACCGCCTGCTTCCTGGCACAGCTGCGTGGCCAGCATGCCCAGGGTCATCAACGCCCTCTCCGCCTCGCGATTCCACGGGATGCCGCAGTTAAGGCGTACGCAATGGTTGAACTGCTCGGTGTTGCTGAAGATCAGTCCCGGCGCGATGGAAATGCCCTGCTGCAGCGCGCGCACATGCAGATCCTTGGTGTTGACCCGCGCCGGCAGGCTGACCCAGAGAATGAAGCCGCCCTTGGGCCGGGTCATCTGCGTACCGACCGGGAAATACTGCTGCACCGCCAGTTGGAAGGCGCTGAGGTTCTTGCGGTACTCCTGACGGATATGCCGCAGGTGACGGTCGTACCCGCCATTCTCCAGGTAGGCCGCTACAGCCATCTGGGTGACGCTGCACGCCGAATGGGTGGAGAAGGTCTGCAGCCGCTGGATCTCGTCCTGATACTTGCCAGCGACTATCCAGCCGATGCGCACACCGGGCGACAGCGTCTTGGAGAAGCTCGAGCAATAAATCACCCGGCTGTCGCGATCATGGGACTTGAGCGCCTTGGTCGGGGCCTGTTCGAACATCAGCTCGCCGTAGATATCGTCCTCGACGATCTGGAAATCGTAATCACCTGCCAGGCGCAACAACTGACGCTGACGCTCCTCGGGGATAGTGCCACCGAGCGGATTGGACAGCCGCGCCGTCAGCACCAGTGCCTTGATCGGCCACTGGTTGGCCGCCAGTTGCAGCGCTTCGAGGCTGATGCCGGTGGTGGGGTCGCACGGGATCTCGATGACCTTGAGCCCCAGCAGATCGGCCAGTTGCAGCAGGCCGTAGTAGGTCGGCGACTCCACCGCGATCAGGTCACCTGGCTTGGTCAGCACGCGCAGGCTCATCTGCAGCGCATCGACGCAGCCATGGGTGATCACCACCTCGGACGGGTCGACCACCACGCCGGCATCGCGCATGCGGATCGCCACTTGGCGACGCAGCGGCTCGAAGCCGGGGCTGAACATGTAGCTGAAGGCACGCGGACTGTGAAAGCGCGTGACCTTCGCCAGTTGCTGGTGCAGCGCACGCACCGGCAGGTAGTCGACATGCGGCACCGCGGCGCCCAGCGGGAATACGCCCTCGCGACGCGACTCGGTAAGCACCTGGTTGATGATGCTGGCGCGGGTCACCAGGCCCGGCCGCTCAACCTTGGCGATATCCGGAGTCGGTGCGGTCAGTGCCGGTGTCTGATGTACGTAGAAGCCCGACTGCGGCCGCGCTCGGATCAGGCCCTGATCCTCGAGATTGGCGTACGCTTGCAACACCGTGGCGTGGCTGACATTGAGCTGGGCGCTCATCTTGCGTACCGATGGCACGCGCTCCCCCGGCTGGTAGACGCCACGACGAATATCCTCGGCCAACTGCTGGGCGATACGTTGATAAAGCAGCAGATTGGTCATGGCGATATCCTCCGTGGTCACAGGAGCATAACAGTAACCTATTGCTACACAATTGTACCGGCACAGATGAAAACACTTTTCACAAGCAGCTCTGTACCAACTGTCTGTATGCGTAAAACACCACGTCTAAGCCTGATTCAAGGCATAAAAAACCCCGGACGATGCCGGGGTTCTTGACTGCTGACCCTCAGCGCTCGGCGCCGAGCTGGCCTCGCTCGTCGGAGAAGACAATCTCCACCCGCCGATTCTGCGCCCGGCCACGGGCAGAGGCATTTTCCGCAACAGGGAAGTCGACCCCGTAACCAGCCACCTGGATCCGCTTCGCATCCACGCCCAGGTCGACCAGCAGATCGGCCACGGCCTGCGCCCGCGCGCGGGAAAGCTCGAGATTCTCGGCAGCGTCGCCGGTGTTGTCGGTATAGCCCTCGATACGCACGCGGCGCTGCGGGTTGATCTGCAGGAATTGCACGAGTTTGAGCACCGTGCGGTTAGCGGCCGGCTGCAGATCAGCGCGACCAGCGTCGAACAGCATGTCACCGAGGGTCATCACCAGGCCCCGCTCGGTCTCGCTGGTGGCGAGGCTGACCATCTGCTCTTCCAACCAACCGTTGTGCTGCTGCACGCTCATCAGCTTGGCCTCGCGCAGCGTCAGTTGCAGACGCTGGCGCTCCAGCTCGAGCTTGGCCGCCCGCTCCTGGTTGAGGCTGATATCACTGTGCTGGCGGGCGATCGCGGCATAGCGCTGGCTGAGGTAAGCGTAATGACGCACATCGTCACCACTGCCCCAGTAGCTGGACAGGCGCTCGGCACGGCCCAGCGATTCGCCAGCGCGAATCACGTCCTTGGGTGCAGCGCGCAGCACGCTGGGATCTTCCTTCACTGCCTGGAAGCTCAGACGCGCCTCTTCCAGCGCCTGCTCACTCGCCATCTGGTTGGTCGCGCAACCACCGAGCAAAGTAACGACCAGCGCCAGACTGCCCAGATAACCATACGCCCTCATCACATGGCCCCCAGTTGCTGACGCAGACGGCCAATGCGCTGATTGAGTTCATTCAGCTGTTCCCGCCCTTTGCCGTTGAGGTGCTCAGCCTCGGCCAGGCGCGCATCAAGCTCGGCCTGTTCGGCGAGCTGGCGCGCCTGCTTGTTCTCATCGTCCTGCATGGCGGCCTGGGCCTGCGCGAACTTGTCCTCAGCCTGGCGCAGCGACTCCGATTGCTCGCTGACCACACCCAGGGACTTGGTCTGCGCCAACGCCTGTTCGGTCAGGCGCAGTTGTTCGACGGGTGCAGGATCGCTCGCACAGGCCGTCAGGCCCAGCGCCAGCAGCAAGGGAAGGGTTCGATTGATCACGAAATTTTCCTACTGAGTGACGTCGCCAACCGGGTCGGGCTGCATCTGCTGCGCCTTCCAAAGCTCTAGATTGCTTTGCAGGAACTGCTCAGGCAGGCCGGCGGCGACCATTTCTGTCATTTTCCGCGCCAGCTGGCCACGCAGCCAGGGCTCGTTGCACGCCGAATTGTGCGACAAGGTAAGGTAGAGGCCTTCGCTGGAAATCGGCGGATCCAGTACCTCCAGATCATCGTCCATCCCCAGCGTCTCGGCGAGCGCGAGGCCGGGGTAGCGCTCGTAGAGCACGTAGTCGGTGCGGCCGAGCAGCAGCTTCTGGAAAGCCTGCGTCAGACTGGAGACACCCTCCAGCTTCAGGTTCTGCTTGGCGAAGGCATCGAACTGCTGACCGAAGCTATTGCCCACCAGGGTGTCGCCGGTATGCCCTTGCAGGTCGATCCAACTGCCGTAGGGAAAGGCCTCTCCCTTGCGCACCCAGACCACACTCGGCGTGAAGAAGAATGCCGGGTGCACGTAATCCATGTTCTCCAGACGCGGTAGCGTCAGAAACGCCCCTGCCAGCAGGTCGACACGGCCGGTACGCACTTCGTCCTGCGCGCGCGACCAAGGCCCGGTGTAGATCACATCGACCACCACGCCCAGTTCCTTGGCCAGATGCTTGAGCAGGTCGGCATTGGCGCCGATCAGCTGCTGCGGATTCTGCGGGTCACGCCAGAGATAAGGGGGATACTCCGGATTGCCGGTCGCCACCAGGCGCTCGCACTTACCGGCAGCCAGAGCAGCGGCTGGCATCAGAGCCAGGGCGCACCACAGCAACAGCGACTTAAACAGACAACGCTCTGGCATTGGCTACTCTCGGTTTATGCGTTGATCGGTGGGATGGTCTTGGCACCCCGGCATCCTCGGTGTTCATGCTAGCTTAATGGCGCCGCCATAATAATTCGCGATAAGGACGCGCCATGAAAAAACTGCTGCTCGCACTGCTGCTTCTGCTATCAGGCAGCGCAGCCACGCTGTATTTCGTTCCAGCGACCCAACTGGCCAGCCTGCGCCTGATAGAACAGTACCGCGCCGGGCTCAGTCACGAGCAACTGTCTGTCCACAATCTTAACATCCATTATTACCGGGGAGGACCGGCAAGCGGTGAAACCCTGGTACTGCTCCACGGGTTCGCTGCAGACAAGGATAACTGGCTGCGGTTTTCCCGCCACCTGACTCAGGACTATCGCGTCATCGCACTGGACCTGCCCGGCTTCGGCGACAGCGATCTGCCGCCAGGCAGCTACGACGTCGGCACCCAGGCCGAGCGCCTGGCGGATATCCTCGATGCAATGGGCGTCCAGCAGGCGCACATGCTGGGCAACTCCATGGGCGGACAGATTGCCGCCCTTTTCGCCGCGCGCTACCCGGAACGCGTCCGCTCGCTGGCACTGTTCGCCAATGCCGGAATCGACAGCCCACACAAGAGCGAACTGTATCAACTGCTGACCAGTGGCTCGCCCAACCCGCTGGTGGTCAAACGGCCGCAGGATTTCGACATGCTGCTGCATTTCGTCTTCGTCGAACCGCCCTACCTGCCGGAATCGCTCAAACGCTATCTGGGCGAACGCGCCATGACCAAGGCCACGCATTACGACCAGGTATTCAAGCAACTCGTGGAGCGCCCAGTGCCCCTGGCGCCCGAGCTGTCCAAGATTCAGGCGCCGACCCTGCTACTTTGGGGCAGGCAGGACCGCGTGCTGGATGTCTCCAGCATCGAGGTCATGCAACCCCTGCTGAACAAACCCAGTGTGGTGATCATGGATAACGTCGGCCACGCGCCCATGCTCGAACGCCCTGAAGAAAGCGCCCTGCTCTACCGAGGCTTTATCGAAGGCCTGAAGTGATGGTCAGGCGCTGATCGCGAGCAACGCGCAGGCAATAAAAAACCCGCTCAGCAGCAGACTGTGTGAAAACCTAGCAGTCTGAGTGCAAGGTGAAGACAATGCCTCTATCGGTCGATAGGGGCATTGTCGTTTATGGGCTATATCCAAGGTGAAGATCGGCAACAAAGCAGCCTGTTTCCGCCGACATTGGAAGAGCTGGTTCCTGAGGATCATCTAGTTCGAGTCATCGAGGCCTATGTGGCTCGTCTGGATCTGAAGGTACTGGGGTTCAGCAAGGCTGAGCCGCTCAAGACTGGGCGCCCTGGCTACGATCCAGCTGATTTGCTCAAGCTATACCTATATGGCTACTTCCAGCGCATTCGCTCCTCTCGTCGATTGGAGGCGGAGTGCCGGCGCAATATCGAGGTGATGTGGTTGCTGGGTCGTCTGGCGCCGGACTTCAAGACCATCGCGGATTTTCGCAAAGACAACAGCATGGCCTTTCAGGCGACTTGCAAGGCTTTCGTCCAGTTCTGTCGCCAGGCGAGCTTGATCAGTGGGGAGCTGGTGGCCATCGATGGCAGCAAGTTCCAAGCGGTAGCTTCGCTGCGCAAGCACCTGAGCGTGGAGAAGCTCAAGCGTCAACAAGCGAAGCTG